>JAJZJT010000043.1 GCA_021809995.1 Actinomycetes bacterium | reverse complement strand
CGCTGGCCGCGGCGGCGGCGGCCGGCGCGGCGACCGACGAGGTCGACGGCGTCGAGGTCGTCGTCCGGCCGGCCCTGCTCGCCGGTGCCGTCGACGCCCTCGAGGCGGACGGCTACGTGCTCGGGACGCCGGCGAACATCGGCTACATGTCGGGCGCCCTCAAGCACTTCTTCGACCAGTGCTACTACCCGTGCCTCGGAGCCACCGCTGACAGGCCGTATGCCCTCTGGGTGCATGGTGCGAGCGACACCGCCGGTGCGGTGCGGTCGGTCGAGACGGTCGCCTCCTCGCTCGGGTGGCGCCGCGTCCACCTGCCGCTCTCCTTCACCGGCGAGCCGGGCCGAGCCGACCTCGAGGCGCTCGCCGAACTGGCGGCGACCGTGGCGGCGACCCTCGCCCTCGAGGCGTTCTGAGGACGGGGCGGGCGGTGCCAGCCCATGCCGCGCCGGAGGGCGGCGTCCGCGGTCTCGGGAGCGGCCCAGGGTGCTGCCGCGGGGTCTCAGGCCCGCGGGCGGTGGGGGAGGACCACTCCGGGGTTGAGCACGTACCCGGGGTCGAGGGCGTCCTTCACCCGGCGCATGGCGTCGATCTCCCCGGGGCCGCGGGCGAGCGAGAGCCACCGCACCTTGTCGGTGCCGACGCCATGCTCGGCGCTGATCGAGCCGCCGTGTGCGGCGACCACCGGGAAGACCACGTCCGCCACGTCACCGCCGCCCGGGTCGAGCCCGCGCCCGGCCAGGGCGCCGTGGCCGGGCGCGGTACCCGTGCGGCGGGGGACGGCGACGTTCACGTGCATCCCGCCGTCACCCAGGTGGCCGAAGAGCACCGGGACGCAGCCCGGCAGCCCCCGGGCGAGCGCGGCCCGTACGTCGGCCTCGAAAGCGGCCAGCTCGCCGAGCGGCAGCGAGACGTCGAGCTTGTGGGGAAGGCCGAGCAGGCCGACGAGCTCCGAGTGGCGCTCGCGGACGGCCCACAGGTGCCGGCGCGCCTCGGGGTCCTCGGCGAGGGCGGTCTCGGCGCCGGGGTCGTGGTCGTCGACCACGCCGGCGAGGCGGGCCACGAGGTCACCCGCGTCCTCGCGGTCCGACGCGGCCTCGACGAGCAGCTCGCACGGCGGTGCGGTGCGAAGCGGGGAGGCGACGCCAAGCAGCTCGGCGACCAGCCGCACGCCGTCGGCGAAGACGATCTCGGCGGCGTCGAGCTCGGGTACGGCACGTCGGAGCGCGGCCACCAACGCGAGGGAGGCCTCGAGAGACGTCGTCCCGACGACGGCCGTCACCCGCGCCCGTGCGGCGGGCACCAGGTGGAGCAGGACCTCGGTGACCACGGCGAGGGTCCCCTCGCTGCCGCAGACGAGGCTGGGGAGGTGGTAGCCGGCGTTGTCCTTGGCGAGGCCCCCCATGCGGCGCACGACGGTGCCGTCCGCCAGCACGGCCTCCACCCCGGCGAGGTTGGTGCGCATGGAGCCGTGGCGCAGGACGCGGGTGCCCCCGGCATCGGTCGCCACCATGCCGCCGACGGTGGCCGAGTCGCGTGCCGTGAGATCGAGCGGGACCTCGAAGCCCGCCGCCGCCGCCGCCTCGGCCACGGCGGCGAGCGTGGTGCCGGCTGCCACGGCGACCTGCCCGGCGAGCCGGTCGACGGGGCCGACACCGACCAGACGCCGGGTGGAGAGGACCACCTCGCCACCCCGCGGGATGCCGCCCCCGACGAGGCCGGTGTTGCCGCCCTGAGGGACGACCGGCACGCCGGCGCCCGCGCAGGCCGCGAGCACGGTCGCCACCTCGGCTACCGACGCCGGGCGGACGACGGCGCGGCAGGCGCCGAGGCGGCGGCCCAGCCAGTCGACCTCGTAGCCGCGCCGCAGGTCGTCGTCGACGAGCACCTGGTCGTCGCCGACGGCGCGGGCGAGGGCGGCGACGAGGGGGTCGCCCGCCGCCTGGGTGGCTGTCCCGTCGCCGGGCATGGTGCCAGGCTAGAGCGGTCCGGTGGGCCGGACCATCCCCCGCCAGCCGGACACTCGGTTATGCAGCTTGCTGGTTGAGGCGGTGGTGCGGCTCCCACTCGATCGGCGGCACGTCGTCGATCGTCGAGTGCAGCCTGGCCTCTTGGGCAACGTGACCCGCGACAGGGCGGCGAGCTCGAGCTGCGCGACGTCGCCCCGACCAGCGACGTCGGGACCATGGACGCACGCGGCCTTGTAGCGGCCGCTGGTCGCCCCGGCCAGGGCGTTGTCGAACGAGTCGGTCACCGTTCCCATCGAGGGTCTGGTGCCGGTCCCGTCGAGCCGCTCGGTGAAGCGCACGGAGGTGAGCTTCGACCCGGCGTCCGAGTGCGCCACCAACCCGACGAGACGATCGGTGCCACGCCGTGCTCCTACCAGCTCGAGCGCCTCGAGGGCCACGTCGGTGCGCATGTGGGAGGCGACCCGCCAGCCGACGATCATCGGTCTGCATGGGTCGACGGTGAAACAGACGTGGGCCATGCCTGGGCGTGTCGGCACAGAGGTGAGGTCCGTCACCCACAGGGCATCGGGGCGTTCCGAGGTCAAGTTGCGGTTCACCGGGCCCGGTGCTCGGAGCCACCCGAAGCGCAGCGCAGATGGGCTCGACGCCGAGCTCGGTCCGCACCTTCCGGACCAGCCTGACAGCCTGACAGCCTGACAGCCTGCTCCTACTCTGCTGGGGTGTAGCGCCGTGTCGACGCCTTCCCCGGGATCAGCTCGCGTGGCATGGCTCCAGCTTCCTTTCCAAGGTGAGGAGCCTCCAAGGAGCCCAGGGTGGTTCAGGTGTGCGTACGTGGCCTCGCGACGATGCGACAGGGGATCTCGGCGTCCTCATCGAGGTGGTAGCTGGCGCAGATCCGGTGGTAGCCGTCGGCGACCCACAGCGGGTCCCCCCGCACGAGCAGGACCGGGGAGAGCTTCGTGCCGGCCTTCACCTTCGCCAGGTCCTTTGCCACCTCGGGGTCCTCGAGCGGCAAGAGAGGCAGGCCGGCCGCCCGGAGGAGGTCCTTTGCCTTGTAGCTCGACGCGCCAGGATCGTCCGCAAGCGCCTTGGCGGCCTTCTTCGCATCGCTGGGGTCGACCAGGAGGGATAGGTAGCTGCGCGCCGCAGGGTAGTCCTGCTTGTCGGGCTCGTCCTTCCAGTGCTCACTGGTCACGGCTGCTCCCTCCTGCTCCTGTTTCTCGTGCCCGGGTCCCCGGGGGGCTCTCGTCGGGGGTCTCCCCCTGGGCCGCGATGCTGGCGGCCAGGCTCGGGGGTCCGCGCAGGATCCAGGCGACACCGACCGCGAGCAGACCGCCGGCGATCGGGCCGGCGACGTAGGCCCACCAACTCGTCCAGTCGCCGGCGAGCAGCTCCGGGCCGAAGGAGCGGGCCGGGTTCATCGACGCCCCGCTGACGGGGGCCGCCCACAGCCCGGCGAGGGCGATGTAGCCGCCGACGGCGAGCGCGGCGTTGGAGCCCACGTTGCGTGCCCCGGAAGCGGTTCCGAGGATGACGCTTACGAGGCCAAGGGTCAGGAGCGTCTCGACGACGAGCGCCTTTCCCGAGGAGATCCCCGGTCCGGGCAGCGTCGCCCCGAGGTGGCCGACGGTCCCGAAGAGCGTCCGCAGGAGGAGCGACGCAGCGGCGGCTCCGATCAGCTGGGCGAGTACGTAGCCCGGCACCCGGCTCCAAGGGAAGTTGCCCCGGGCGGCGAAGGACAGGGTCACCGCCGGGTTCAGGTGGGCGCCGCTCACCATGCCCATGAAGTAGATGATCGCCATCACCATGAGGCCCGGCGCGACGACCTGGGCGTCGAGGGGGACCTGGCCGTGGGAGACGGCGTCGACGACCGGGGCGCCGGCGGCCACCACGACGAGCAGGAAGGTGCCGAGCACCTCGGAGAAGAGGCGCCGCCACTCATGGCGCCGGGCACGCGGGTCGCGCACCCAGGGCGGCTCGGCCTCGCGCGGTCCCCGGCCGAGGAGGCTCCCTCGCTCGAGGCTCACCTCTCCTGGGCCGGGGACCATGTCAAGACGCTACGCCCTTCTCCCCCGTTGCGGGCTGGACGCCTTCGCAGGACACGTTGCGATGAGGCGGGCCGGTGAAGAGCTCGACGGCCGCTTCGACGTGGCCGTCGGGCCGACCGGGGCGGACGAGCTCGCAGACCTGGCCGATCACCCCGTCGGTCAGCTGCTCGTCGCCGCCGTCCCGGTCGATGTCGAGGGTCTGGGCGGTGGCGATGTCGCGCCGGACGGTGCCCCGGCTGAGCCCCGATCCCTGGGCGATGGGCCGCGCGCCTGCGCCCTGTAGCCAGCGACGCAGGGACGCGCTCGCTTCGACCACGGAAACCTCCCTGTCTGCCATCAGGCCTCCTCCGCACACGGCGTCGGAGGCCGGCCGAACCGCAGTTCGGCCGGGGGAGGTGGACCCTCAGCGTGGTCCTCTGGCTGGCAAGCGCGGTGGTCCCATCTCCCTGGCGAAACCAGCGACCAAGTGCTCCCATGAACGTGGCGGCTGACACCCAAGTGCCCCGCCCTCCTCCGCCCCTGCGGGGCGGCGCTCACCGAACAGCACGACGAGCGGGCTGTCGCTCGCCACTGCGTGAGTGCCGAGTCGCCCGCCAAGGCACGCCTGTGTGCCCTACCCGGAACAAACGGGGAGGTGACGCCGGCGCAGCTCGAAGCCGTCAGCTGGCCCACAACACCGTTGGCGCGACGGTCGTCATACGCCACGCCACAGGACGTGACCGGCTCGCGCTCATCAACCCGACTGGGCACCTCGATCCGCGGCGGAGGGTTCGCACCGCCGGACAGGCGGGAAGCGCCGAACGCCGCCCCTGCCCCGGCTGCGGCCCGGACACCGGCCCCGGATCCGAACCGGCGCTACCCCCGCAAGGCAGGCGGACGGCAACAGAGCACCCCACCTACACGGGCAGGGGCCAAGGAGCACCGGCGTGCCGAACGGGGCACGCGCCGTGAGGCACTCCCTCTGGGGCGCTCGTCCGGGCGCCGTCATGGGAGACCGCGTGGGCACCGGCCGGGCCGGTGCCGAGTAGCGTCGAGCGGGCCCCCGCCGGTCCCGCCCGGTGCCGCCGGGTGCACGACACCCGTGGGGACGAGGAGACGGAGGCGCACGCATGGGGCAGGACGAGCACGGGCGGCGGGACGCCGGCCGGGCGGCCGGCGTCGTCGCCATGGTGGGTGCCGGCCAGCTCGCCCGGATGACCCACCAGGCCGCCGTCGACTACGGGGTGACGCTCCGGGTGCTCGCCACGGGCCCCGACGACCCCGCGGTGGCCGCCGGCGCCGAGCCCGCCTACGGCACGTCTGCCTCGTTCGAGGACCTGACTGCGCTCGCCGCCGGGGCCGACGTGGTCACGATGGACCACGAGCTGGTCCCGAACGAGCACCTCGTGGCTCTCGAGCGCGCCGGGCACCACGTTCGCCCCGGGCCGGCCGCCTTCCGGCTCTCCCAGGACAAGCTGGCCGCCCGCCGGGTGCTCGAGGCTGCCGGTGTCGAGGGACTCGCCTTCCCCGTCCACGCCGACGTGCATCGGTCCGTGGACGTGGTCTCCTTCGCCGATGCCCACGGCTGGCCGGTGGTGGTCAAGGCCCGCGGCAGCGCGTACGACGGTCGAGGCGTCCACGTCGTGACGTCGCCGGAGGAGGCGGCCGCCCTGGTGCCCGGGGACGGCGGTGATGTCGCCTGGATGGTCGAGGAGCACGTCGACCTGGCGGCCGAGGTGGCCGTGGTGGTGGCCCGCAGCCCGCGCGGCGAGGTGGTCGCCTACCCGGTGGTCGGGACCCGCCAGGAGGACGGCATGTGCGTCGAGCTCGTCCTGCCGGCCCCGATCCCGGACACGCTGGCGTACCGGGCCACCCGCATCGCGACCGCCATCGTGGACGCGATCGACGCGACGGGCATCGTCGCCGTGGAGCTGTTCGTGACGGCGGACGGCACGCTGCTGTTGAACGAGCTGGCCATGCGCCCCCACAATTCGGGCCATGTCACCATCGAGGCCTGCGAGACGTCCCAGTTCCACAACCACCTCCGGGCCGTCCTGGGGTGGCCGCTCGGCCCGACCGAGCTCCGCTCCCCGGCGGCCACGGTGAACGTCGTGGGGCGGCCCGGCGGCGGGGACCCGCGCCGGCGGGTGGCCGACGCCCTCCGGACGGCCGGGGCCCACGTCCACCTCTACGGCAAGGCCTGGCGACCCGGGCGGAAGCTCGGGCATGTGACCGTGCTCGCCGGCACGACCGATGACGCCCTCGAGCGGGCCCGGGTGGCGGCACGGCTGCTGGAGGGGGCGTGAGCGCCCCCGACGCCGCCGAGGCGGTGGGGCGGAGCGGCACCCACGGCACCCGCGTCGGCGTGGTGATGGGCTCGGTGTCCGACCTCGAGGTGATGGGCAGGGCGGGCGAGCTGCTCGACGAGCTCGGGGTGGCCCACGAGGTCCGGGTGGTCTCCGCCCACCGCACGCCCCACGAGATGCTCGAGTACGCGGCGAGCGCCGCGTGGCGCGGGCTCGGGGTCATCGTCGCCGGGGCCGGCGGCGCGGCCCACCTGCCCGGCATGCTGGCCTCCGCCACCGACCTGCCGGTCATCGGGGTCCCTGTGCCCCTCGCCACCCTCGACGGCCTCGACTCCCTGTTGTCGATCGTCCAGATGCCCGCCGGGGTGCCCGTCGCGACGGTCGGGGTCGGGAACGCCCGCAATGCCGCCCTGCTCGCCGCCCGCATCCTGGCGGTGTCCGACCCCGCCCTGGCCGAACGGCTGGCGGCGTACCGCCAGCGCATGCACGACGCCTCGGTCGATTCCGACGCCGAGCTGCAGCGCCGTCGCTCGCGCTGAGCCCTGGCGGGCGGTGACCGCTCGGGTGGCCGCTGTTCCGGCGTCGGCCTACCATGCGGGCAGGCTGGCCCAGCCGCCGGCCGTGCGTGCCGGGGGCCCGACCCGACGAGGGAGCGGTACCGACGACGCTGATCGGTGTGCGGAGGGGGGTCTCCGATGGGAACGACGCTGAGGGCGCACCTCGGTGCCCGCTCGTGGCGGACGCCGAGGCGGTGGACGGCGGTGACCGCAGCCGTCGTGGTGGCGACGCTGCTCGCCGCCTGCCAGCCGATCGATGGCCTCGTCGGCCACGGCTTCCCCGGACGGGGAACGGGCCGGCCCCAGCCGGCCTGGGGCGTCTCGGTGCCGGGCGCCAGCGCCTGCAATCCGCTCGGCGGCCAGCAGTGCATGCTGCCGTTCCCGAGCGACTACTACACGGTCCCTGACCCGTCGATGCCGTCGGGTCGCCGCGTCGACATCCCCACGGCCGCCACGCCCGCCAACGTGGCCGGCGTGCACGTCGACCCGACGACGCTGATGCGCAACGACGGGTTCAGCCCGGGCTCCGACATCCTCGTGTCGGTCCCGAACCTCGACCTGTCGGCTTCGGGGATCCCCGGCAGCGGTGACATCGCCGCCTCGCTGGCACCCGGCGCGTCGATCGTGCTGCTCGACGCCCGGACCATGCAGCGGCTGCCGTACTGGGCCGAGCTCGACGCCCGGAACCCGAACCCGGCCACCCGCCTGCTCATCGTCCACCCCGCCGCCAACCTGCCCGAAGGCGACCGCATCATCGTCGCCCTCCGTCACTTGACGACCACGTCGGGGGCGCCGGCCCGGGCCCCGTCGGGGTTCGCCGCCATCGCCGCCGGCGGGAGCCTGCCGGGGGCATCGGGCCGGGCCGTCACCCGCCACATCGACGGCGTGCTCGCCACGCTCGCCCGTGACGGCATCCGCCGGAACGGCCTGTACCTGGCGTGGGACTTCACCGTCATCAGCCGGCAGAACCTGACCGGGTGGATGGTCTCCATGCGCGACCAGGCCTTCGCCCAGCTGGGCAACGCCATGCCCGCCTACACCGTCACCAAGGTGGTCGACTTCACCGCAGCGCAGAACCCCCAGGTGTCGCGCCAGGTGATCGGCACCTTCGACGTGCCGAGCTTCCTCGACCAGCCCGGCAGCCCGATGGGCTCCACCATGAACGTCGGGCCGAACGGCGAGCCCCAGCAGCTCCCGGGGAACGTCGAGCACGCGGTGTTCGCCTGCCTCATCCCGCGTTCGGCCGACCCGAACCCGGCCGCCAGCGGGCAACCGGTCAAGCCCGGCCGGCCGGTCCTCTACGGCAAGGGCCTCTTCAGCGTGGCGACCGACATGGACATCCTCGGCGTGCGCGAGTCGCTCGACACCTACGACCTGGTCCAGTGCTCGACCAACTCGCTCGGCCTCGACGGCAACGACGTCGCCTACGACGCCGGCCTCGTCCAGCACCTGTCCAACTTCGCCACCGTGCCCGACCACCTCCAGCAGGCCGTCCTCGACAACCTGTTCCTCGAGCGCCTGCTCGGGAGCGCCCGCGGGTTCGCCGCCAACCCGGCGTTCCGGGCCGACGGCGGCATGGGGCCCTCGCTCGTCGACACGTCCCTGCCCCTCACCTACTACGGCAACAGCGAGGGCAGCCTGATCGGCGGGGTCATCACGGCGGTCTCGACGCAGGTCCACCGGGCCGTGCTCGGGGTGCCGAGCATGAACTACAGCATCCTCCTCGACCGCAGCGTCGACTTCACCCCGTTCTTCGACCTCCTCGACAGCTCCTACCCGTCGCCGTCCGAGCAGTTGCTCGGCTTCGACCTGCTCCAGATGCTGTGGGACCGGGGCGAGACCGACGGGTACGTCGAGCAGCTGACCAACCACCCGCTGCCCGGCACACCGCCACACCAGGTCCTCCTCCAGATGGCCTTCGGCGACCACCAGGTGGCGAACGTGACGACCGAGATCGAGGCCCGGACCATCCACGCCCGCGTGCACACTCCGGTGCTGCGCCCGGGGCGGGCGACCGGCAACCCGTTCTTCGGGCTCCGTCCCCTGCCCAACGACCGCCCCTACCGCGGTCCCGCTGCCTTGGTCTTGTGGGACGACCCCAGCGTGGCCGTGCCGCCGGCGGGCAACGTCCCCCCGACGGTCGGCCCCGACCCCCACGACAGCGTGCCGCGGGCCGTGCCGGCCGCCCAGGCGCAGTTCGTCCACTTCCTCGAGACCGGCGAGGTGGTCAACGTGTGCGGCGACGCGCCGTGCGTCACCAACCTGTCACTGTCGGAGTGAGTGCCAGCTGGTGACGGTGCCAGGACGGGGCGGTACGCTCCGGCCATGGCGCCTGAGGGGGGGGGGGGGGGGCGCGCGGGGCGGTCGTGACGTCCGAGCCCGCCACGGGTCGAGGTGACGGCTCGGCGACGGGAGCGATCGGTCCCGATCCGTCAGGGACGCTGCCCGCTGCCCGGCCGGTGGCGCGGCGCGGCCTCCGGTGGCCCGCCGAGTGGCCGCTCGCCGCAGCCCTCGCCGTCACCGGTGCCGCCTGGGGCGTGCTCTTCGCCCAGCGGGTCGGGTCCCACCAGCCCAACGTGGACGACTACCTCTACGCGCTCACCGCCTACCACCTGGCCCACGGGGGCCTGCTCCACGCGCCGTTCCGCGCCCTGCACACCGGGACCACCGCGCCGCTCGTGCCGCTGCTCGCCGCGCTCAGCTTCGGCGCGGACAGCGTCAACGGCACGGCGGCCGTGCAGGTGGTCTTCCTGCTGGCCGCCGTCGCCGGGGCCTACTGCCTGGCCCGGCGGTGGTGCGGGCCTCGGGCCTCGGCGATCGTGGCGCTCGCCGCCGGGCTCAACCAGGCCGTGCTCGGCTACGCCACCGAGGTCAATTTCTCGGTCGCCGTGTGCGCGTCGGTGCTGTGGGCGCTCGCCTGCTACCTGTGGAGCGACCACCTGCGCCGGCCGGGGTGGTCGCTCGGCTTCGGGGCTTCGGTGGCCGGCCTCTTGCTGTCGCGCTCGCTCGCCCCTGCCTACGTGGCGCCGCTCGCCGTGGTGGTGGTCGGCGACCTCGCCGTCCACTGGTGGAGGACCCACCGCTGGCCGAGGTGGCCGGTGGGTGGGGCGCTCGCCGTCATCCTGGTCGTCGCCGGGCCGTGGTGGCTCGTCTCGGGCCCGACCGCGCTCCACTACTTGACCCACGCCGGCTACCAAGCCTCCAGCGGCTTCACGAGCGGCGGTGCGTCGCTCTCCCTCGCCAGCCTGCACGGGCGGCTGACCGACACGGCGAACGACCTGGGTCGCGTCCAGCGCGAGGCGCTGTGGGCGGCCCTCGTGGCGGGGCTCGCCGTGGCGGTCGTCCGGTGGCGGGCCACGGTGCGGTCGCGGGCGTGGGTCGCGGTGGCGTGGGCGGTGCTCACCTTCGTCGTGCTGTCGACGAGCTCCAACATCGGGACCGGCTTCGGCACCCCGGTCCTCGCCGTGGCCGTCGTCTGCTCGGGCGTGGCCCTCGCCCACCTGCCCCGACGCGTCCTCGCCGTGCCGGGGGTGATGGCCCTGCTGCTCCTGGCCACGGGCCAGGCCGCAGAGCTCACCGGGGTGGCGCACCAGGCATGGCTCGGAGCCCCCTATCGAGTTGAGGTCATCCAAGCCGGCGGGAACCGGGCGACCGACGTCGGCGCCGTCACCGCCGAGGTCGCCGACCTCGTCGGCACCCAGCCGACGGTCGTCGTGCGCAACGACGACGTCATGAACACCAACGGCCTCCGCTGGATGCTCCGCGGTCGCGCGTCGCGTCTCGCCCCGGTGGCCAACGGACCGTCAGGCACGGGACAGGCGCTCGCCGCCCTGCCGACCTCGGCGTTCCTCGTGACGGGCACCACACCGGCGCCGTACAACGGCGAGCTCGACCAGGCGAAGGTCGTCGTCGCCGCCGAGCGTGACGGCTACCTCGCCGTGGACCGGATCGTCGTCTCCCCGACCAACGACATCGTCGTGTGGGAGCGCCCGCGGCCGGGCAGCCCGCCCGTCGTCTCCCACCTCCCCGCGCCGACGACCGACGTCGCCAAGCCGGCCGCCGGGGCCCGTCTCGCCGGGGTGCAGTACCTCGTGGCGCGGGCCGCTGCCCCCGGCGGAGTGGCGTCCGTCTCGTTCCGGGTCACGGGGGGTGGACTGGCCCGTCCTCTCGTCGAGCCGGCGAGGCCGTTCGCCTACGGCTACCTGGGCATCTGGGCGACGAGCTCGGTCCCGAACGGGACGTACACGATCCGGAGCGTGGCGACCGGGTTCTCCGGCAAGACAGCGGTGGGCGCGCCGGTCGCCGTCACTGTCGCCAACTGAGCCGTCCTGCCCGGGGGCGCCGTCGCCGGCGCGCCGGGCCGCCCTGGAGCCAGGTGCCATCCCGCGGTCGTTGCGCCGGCGCCACCGGGGGGACACACTCCACGTGTCGGTGACGACGGCGGGCTCCGGCCGGCAGACCGTCCGCTCCCGCCACGGCGGCCCGACGCGCCCGGGCGTGTGCCGCCGTCGGAGACGCACCGGGCCGACGGGAGGAGCGCGCGATGGGTCGACACGAGCGGGAACGGACCGACGAGGCCCGGCTGTGGGCGTCGGGTGGCGCGGCGGGCGCGGCGGGTGATGCCCGGGGCGGCGCCCAGGACGGGGAGGTCGCCCGCTTCGCCCGCCGGGCGTTCCTCGGGGGCTCGCTGCTCACCGGTGCGGGCGTCTTGGCGGCGGCGTGCGGGTCGTCCTCGACCGTCCCCAAGGCGGCCACCACGAAGCCCGCCGGCTCGGACCTCGGTGCCGTCGAGCACGTCGTCTTCCTGATGCAGGAGAACCGGTCCTTCGACCACTACTTCGGCACCTACCGCGGCGTGCGCGGCTTCGACGACCATCCAGCAGGCAAGCTGGGCGCCTTCTCACAGGCGTGGGCGGCCAACACCACGCGACCGCCGGACGGCCGGTTGCTGCCCTACCACCTGGCGGTGGCGAGCGGCATCGGCGAGTGCACCCACGACCTCACCCACAACTGGCTCCCCCAGCACCTGAGCTGGGGGAAGGGGTCGATGGACGCCTTCGTCTCCACGCATACGTCGACCCAGTACGAAGGGCCGGAGTACGGCGTGCTCACCATGGGCTACCACACGCGTGCCGACCTGCCCTTCCACTACGCGCTGGCCGATGCCTTCACCATCTGCGACGGCTACCACTGCTCGGTGATCGGGCCGACGCACCCGAACCGGCTGATGGCCCTCTCGGGGACGATCGACCCGTCGGGCTCCCACGGCGGTCCCGTGCTCATCACCAACCCGTCACCGGACGCCCGCTTCAGCGTCAACTGGACGACCATGCCCGAGGTGCTCGAAGACGCCGGTGTGTCGTGGAAGACCTACCGACCGCCGGGGGCTGCGTACAGCGTCAGCTCGCCCGAGGTGCTCTTCGTCTCCGACCAGATCCTGCCGTACTTCTCCCAGTACAAGAACCCGAGCTCACCCCTCTACCAGAAGGCGTTCCTTCCCACCTTCCCGAACGACTTCGCCCACGACGTGGCCACCGGCAACCTCCCGGCCGTGTCGTGGGTCATCCCGCCCCTCGGCTACGACGAGCACCCGCCGGCGCCGCCGGCGCTCGGCGGCTGGTTCATCGACCAGGTCCTCTCCACGCTCGTCTCGAACACCGAGGTGTGGTCGAAGACCGTCCTCTTCGTCATGTACGACGAGAACGACGGCTTCTTCGACCACGTGCCGCCGCCGGTCCCTCCCGCCGGCACGCCGGGCGAGTACCTGACGGTGAGCCCCCTCCCGGCTGACGCCTATGGGGTGGCCGGTCCGATCGGCCTCGGGTTCCGCGTGCCCATGCTGGTCGTCTCGCCCTTCAGCCGCGGTGGCTACGTGTGCTCGGACGTCTTCGACCACACGTCGCAGCTCCGCTTCCTCGAGGAGCGCTTCGGGGTGAAGGCGCCGAACATCTCGTCATGGCGCCGCAAGACCGTCGGGGACCTGACCTCCACGCTGCGGCTCGGCCAGCCCGATACGTCTCGCCCCTCGCTGCCATCGACCGCTGGCGACACCAAGGCCTATGTCGAGACCCTCGGCTGCCAGGCGACCGACCTCGTCGAGCTCCGGACCGACCAGCCCGCCTATCCGATCCCCTCACCGCAGCACATGCCGACGCAGGAACCGGGGACCGCACGCCACGTCGGCCGGACCGCGTAGGGACCCGCCAACCCCCTGTCCGCCGACCGGCTCCCCGGGGTGGCGATCGTCCCGGTGGCACCGCCGCGACCTGGGATGTCTGACGGAATCCTTATGGTGCAGTTGAGGATTCCTTAGACAAGGGCGCTGTACTAGCACTGTGCACGCGGGTGACCGTCGTGACGAGCATGACGGAGCCCGGCGGACGGACCACGAAGGACGGCCATGAACCACGACGAGAACGTTGAACAGCAGCCGACCACGGGCGAGCCGACCGCCGCCGTGCCCACGGGCGAGCCGACCGCCGCCGTGCCCACGGGCGAGCCGACCGCCGCCGTGCCCACGGGCGAGCCGACCGCCGCCGTGCCCACAGGCGAGCCGACCGCCGCCGTGCCCACGGGCGAGGACCCCGGAGGGGTGTGGCAGCCCGGTGGTGGCGCGGCCGGGCCATCCGAGACGGCGTCGCACGGGCCCACGTACGCCGGGGGCCAGGTCCCCCCGGCCGGGGGCGGCTCGTGGCAGGCACCTGGTGACCCGGGGACGTGGGCGAGCGCCTACCCGGGCGGTGGGCCCGGCCACCAGGCCGGCCCGTACGCGGCACCTGGCTACTACCCCGGAGGCCACGCACCCGGTGGCCCGGGACCGTACGCCGTCGGCCCGTCCGCCGGGCCCCCGCCGGGCAGTTGGGGCGCCCCGCCGTGGTGGGACCACGGGCCCCACGGTGCTGGCGCGTGGTCCCACGCGCAGC
>JAJZJT010000042.1 GCA_021809995.1 Actinomycetes bacterium | reverse complement strand
CGCGCCGGTCGTCCGCCGCGTGCCGGCGATGGGCGTCCAGGATCGTCTCGAGGTACGCCGGCATCGTCCCGGATCCTACTGGCCCGCCAGCGACGACGTGCCCGCCCGCACCGGTGGCACGAGGATGGCCGCGGCGGTGCCATCCCCCCTCCCGGACCTACTGCGTCCTGCCGCGGGCGCCGGGCGACGAGGGCGACGACGCCTTCCGTGGGCGGCCACCGGACGGGCCGGCGCCGGTGCCACGTGGGTCGTCCCCGTCAGGGCGCTCGAGACAGCCCCGGTTCCGAGCCCGGGCGCCCGATCGCGGGGGTTCCGTGCCAAGCTCTGGCATGAGCACGTCGACCGGGACGGTGGTCGTCATCGAGGACGACCCCCACATCGCCGACCTCGTAGAGCTCTACCTGCGCCGGGACGGGTTCCGCGTCCTGCAGGCCGCCGACGGCAGTGCCGGGCTCGCCGTCGTCGAGCGCGAGCGCCCGGTCCTCGTCGTGCTCGACATCGGCCTGCCCGGGGACCTCGACGGCTTCGACGTGTGCCGGCGGCTGACCGGTGGCGCGCCGTCCGGCCGGCCGGCCGTCCCGGTGCTCGTGCTGAGCGCGCGCGACGACGAGGTCGACCGTGTGCTCGGCCTCGAGCTCGGCGCTGACGACTACGTCACCAAGCCCTTCTCTCCCCGTGAGCTCGTCGCCCGCGTCCGGGCGATCCTCCGGCGGGCCGCCACCGGGCAGGACGGTGGCCACCCGCCGGTGCTCGGCGTGGGCGGCGTCTCCGTCGACACCGCCCGCCGCGAGGCCAGCGTCTCCGGCGTGCCCGTCGCCCTCACGGCCCGGGAGTTCGACCTCCTTGCCCACCTCGCTGCCAACACCGGTCTGGCGCTCAGCCGCCGGCAGCTGCTCGACGCCGTCTGGGGCCAGGGCTGGGTCGGCGACGAGCGCACGGTCGACGTGCACGTCCGGCAGCTCCGCAAGAAGCTCGGTGCGGCGCTCCCGCTCGCCACCGTCTGGGGCGTCGGGTACCGGCTCGGGTGAACGACGTCTCGCCGGTCGCCGTGCCCCGGCCACTGCCCCCGCCGCGGCGGACGGGGCCTCGGAGCCCCCGGTGAGGAGCCGGCTCACCGTGGCCATGCTCGGCCTCGTCGTCCTCACCCTCGTGCTCGCCGGCGCGGGCAGCTACGTCTTCGTCCGGCACGCCGCGCTGACGACCGCCCGGAGCGAGCTCGCCGGGCAGGGCCGGGCCATCTCCCGCACCGTCGCCGAGCGCACTCTCCCCCTCCCGGGTCTGCGCCGAGAGCTCGCCGCCCTGCGCAAGGCCGGAGCCTTCACCGGCATCCGGGTCGTCTACCTCCACGCCGACGGCGCGCTCACGGGCACACTGCCCTTCGGGCTCACCCCCGCCCAGGTCGACCTCGCTCGGCTCGCCGGGGGGGTCCAGACGTCGGGGACGGCCGGCATGCTGGTCTTCACCGCCGTCCCCACTCCCCTCGCCGCCATCCCGTCGGCGACGCCCGTCCTCGTCATCACCCGCCGGGTCCACGACCCCGCCGAGGGCCTGCGGTACTTCCTCCTCGTCGGGCTGGTGTCGCTGGCCGTTGCCGCCGCGGCGGCCGCCGCCCTCGCCCGGCGCTTCTCCCGACCGATCCACGACGCCGTGGCAGCGACCGGCCGCATCGCCGCCGGCGAGCTCGGCGCCGGGATCCCCCTCCCTGCCCACGGCGACCCCGAGGTCACGGCCCTCGCCGATGCCATCAACCGGATGAGCGAGGACCTGCGACGCGCCCGTGACCACGAACGCCAGTTCCTCCTGTCCGTCTCCCACGAGCTACGCACGCCGCTCACCTCCATCCGCGGCTATGCCGAGGCGCTCGCCGACGGCACGACCGACGACGTGCACGCAGCGGCATCCGTCATCCTGGCCGAGTCCGACCGCCTCGGACGCCTTGTCGCCGACCTCCTCGACCTCGCCCGGCTGCAGACCGACCGCTTCGCCCTCCGTCTCGGGCCCGTCGACCTCGCAGCCGTCGTCGCCGCCGCCACAGAGGCCCAGCGTCCCCTCGTCGAGGACGCCGGCCTCGTCCTCGACGTCTCGGCACCGGTGCCAGGGCCCGTGGTCAACGTCGACCCGGACCGCCTGGCCCAGGTGGTCGCCAACCTCGTCGAGAACGCCGCCCGGTTCGCCGTGTCGCGGATCGAGGTCGGGGCCGGCCGCGGCGGAGCCGGCGCCCTCGACGGGGTCGTCTGGGTCGCCGACGACGGACCTGGCATCGCCACCTCCGACCTCGTCCACGTGTTCGAGCGCCACTTCACCTCCGACCGCTCCGGCACCCGACGGATCGGCACCGGGCTCGGGCTCGCCATCGTCGACGAGCTCGTGCGAGCAATGGGCGGGTCGGTCCGGGCCGCGTCGCCCGTCGCCGAGGGACGCGGGACGCGACTGGTCGTCACGTTCGCGCCCGGCTCGCCAGGCGACGGCGGGGCATCGCCACTGTCCACGGCGAACCAGGGCCCGAGCCGCGGTCCCGCGGGCTCCTGACGCGCCCGTCAGCCCGGCAGCGGAAGGGCCGTCGCCGGGAGCCGGCCGGTGGGTGAGCCGTCGACCAGGACGGCGACGGCGGCGGGTGGCGCCACGCGGCGATGGAGGAAGGCCAGGGCGACCACGTCGCCCGACCCGGGGACGGTTCCCGCCGAGGTCACGGACCCGACCTCGGCACCTCCGGCGTCCACCACCGTGGCGCCGGGGAGGACGGCGGCCTGGGCACGGTCCGCTGTGCCTGCCCCGACGACCAGCCGGCACAGGCGTCGGGCGACATTGCTCCCTCTGGCGTCCAGCCGGGCCACGAGCTCCTGGCCCGTGTAGCAGCCCTTGGTGAACGACACGGTCCGCTCCACCAGGCCCAGCTCTGCCGGGATGACCCGTGGGGTGACCTCGGCCCCAGCCCGTGGGAACCCGGCCTCGATCCGGGCCACCTCGGCGACCTCGGGGTCCACCCACGGGACGGCCGTGCACCACGCAGCGGGGCCGCCTCCCGCGCCGGACGGGCCCAGCACGTCCACGCCCGACCACCCCGGCCACGCCACGGCGACCGCAACGCCTCCGGGTGGGACGACGACGTCGGACAGGTTCGCCCCGTCGCCGGCGGGAAGACCGCGCACCCGCACGCTCACGACGTGCCACGGGACCAGCTCGATCGCGACCTGCGTCCGCAGGCGGAACCGTTCGAGCCGCGAGACGAGGAGCTCGCCGGCCCCGGCGTCGACGTCGAGCACGAGCTCGTCATCGCCCGTGACCACGACCCGGGCGAAGGCGTCGACCTTGCCCTGGGGGGCGAGCACCAGCGTCCAGGCTGCCTCGCCGACGGCGAGCGCCACGACGTCCTGGCTGCACTGGCCCTGCAGGTAGGCGCGCGCCTCGGGACCCCGGAGGCGGATGACGTCACGGGCGGCGACGAAGGCCGCTGCGCGTGCCAAGGCACGCCACGCCGCCTCGCCCCCGAGGACCTCGGGCCCCCCGACGACGGCCCCGCTGCCGCTCACCGGCCCAGCGAGCGCGCCATGGCCACTGCGGTGAGCAGTGCCGCGGCCTTGTGGGCGCACTCGGCGTTCTCGCGAGCCGGGTCGCTCTCGGCCACGATGCCCGCTCCGGCCTGGACGGACGCCCGCCCGTCGGCGTCGACCGTCATCGTGCGGATGGCGATCGCCGTGTCGAGGTTGCCCGAGAAGTCGAGGTAGCCGACCACGCCGCCGTAGACGCCGCGGCGGGTGGGCTCGAGATCGTCGATGATCTCCATCGCCCGCACCTTGGGGGCACCCGACAGTGTTCCCGCCGGCAGCGTGGCGCGCAGCACGTCGATGGGGCCGCGGCCAGGGGCCAGGCGGCCCGACACCTGGGACGTCAGGTGCATCACGTGGCTGTACCGCTCGACCACCAGCATCTCGTCGACCTGCTCGGTGCCGAAGGACACGACCCGACCGACGTCGTTGCGGGCGAGGTCGACGAGCATCACGTGCTCCGCCAGCTCTTTCGGGTCGGCGCGCAGCTCGTCCTCCCGGGCCCGATCGGCCTCGGGGGTCGCCCCGCGGGGACGCGAGCCGGCGATCGGCCGCGACGTCACGACGCCGTCGCGCAGCTGCACCAGTGGCTCGGGTGACGCCCCGACGACGGTGAGCTCGGAAAAGCGCAGGTGGTAGTGGTACGGGCTGGGGTTGACCAGCCGCAGGACGCGGTAGACGTCGAACGGGTCGGCGCCGAGGGCTGGCAGGTCGAAGCGCTGCGAGAGCACCACCTGGAAGATGTCCCCTGCCTCGATGTGCCCCTTGGCCGTCTCCACGGCCGCCGCGAACTGCTCGTCGGTGAGCGAGCGCACGACGTCCTCCGGCGGGTCGGCCGGTTCCGGGGGCCGGCGAGCCGGTTCGGCGAGCGGCCGGCTGCACGCCTCGGTGAGCTCGTCCAGGCGGCGGACCGCAGCTGCGTGGGCGGCGACCAGCTCGGTGTCGTCCCACGACGGGTCGACGGGGACGTTGTCGACCAGCACGAGGCGTTGGCGCCAGTGGTCGAACGCGGCCAGCTGCCCGATGACGGCCAGAACGGCGTCGGGGTGCCCGAGGTCGTCGGCCGGCGGCGTGCCGAGCCGCTCGACCTCTCGGACGACGTCGTAGCTGAGATAGCCCACCAGGCCACCGTGGAGGGGGGGCAGCCCCGGCAGCTGCGGTGTGTCGAACGCCGCCAGGACGGCTCCCACGGCCTCGAGGGCCCCATCCGCTGCCGACACCCTTCCCCCGGTCGCGGCGTCGAGGTCGAGCGACCCCGAGGTCGTGACCCGTCCGTCGCGGGCGACCAGGGTGGCGAGCGGTCGGCGGCCCACGAAGGAGTAGCGGCCCCACCGCTCCCCGCCCTCGACCGACTCGAGCAGGAAGCCTGGCTCGTCCCCTGCACCCACGAGCTGCAGGTAGACGCCGACCGGGGTGGAGACGTCCGCGACCAGCTCCCGCCAGACCGGCACGATCCGGCGTTGTCGGGCCAGCCGGCGGAACCCGTCCTCGCCCGGCCCGTCAGCCTCGACGGTCGGGCCCAGGAGCGACGCGGCGCCCCCGCTCATCGCCGGGCGGGCACTGGGCCGGGGACGCTCCCGTCCAGCCGGTTCACAGGTACAGGCCCGTGCCACCGTCGATGCGGTCGGTGGCCACGGCATGGATGTCGCGCTCGCGCAGGATGACGTACTCGTCGCCCTGCACCTCGACCTCGAAGCGGTCCTCCGGGTTGAAGAGGACCTTGTCCCCGACCTTCACCGTCCGCACGTGGGGGCCGACGGCCACCGCCTCGGCCCACGACAGCCGCCGCGAGACCTGGGCGGTCGCCGGGATCAGGATGCCGGCACGCGAGCGCCGTTCGCCCTCGGCCTGGGGCATCTGGACGAGGATCCGGTCCGAGAGCACGTTGATCGAGTGCCGCACCTGGTCGCCGCGCCCGTCGGCAGCGGGAGCGGGGACGGTCGGCGTCGAGGTAGGCACGCAGACAGGCTACCGCGACGGTTCGAAGGGCCGGACGGCGACGCCGGCCGCGGCGAGGTGGGCCTTGGCCTCGGCGATCGTGTGCTCGCGCAGGTGGAAGATCGAGGCGGCCAGCACGGCGTCCGCGTGCCCCTCCACTGCTCCGGCTACCAGGTGATCGAGCGTGCCGACGCCGCCCGAGGCGATCACCGGGACCGGGCACCGGTCGACGACTGCTCGGGTCAGGGCCAGGTCGAACCCGTCACGGGTCCCGTCACGGTCCATCGAGGTGAGGAGGACCTCGCCCGCACCCATCTCGGCGCAGCGGGCCGCCCACGCGACGGCGTCGAGGCCGGTCGGGGTCCGACCGCCGTGCGTCACCACCCCCCACGAGCCCGGCCGGCCGGGCTGGGCCCGGGCGTCGACGGCGACGACGACGCACTGCGCCCCGAACTCGGCGGCCAGCTCGGCCACCAGTGCGGGGCGCTCGACCGCCGCGGTGTTCACGCCCACCTTGTCGGCACCGGCACGGAGCAGGCGGCGCGCGTCCTCGACGGTCCGGACCCCCCCGCCCACGGTCAGGGGGATGAACACCTCGGCGGCAGTGCGCTCGACCACCTCCACCATCGTGGCGCGCCGGTCGGAGGAGGCGGTGATGTCGAGGAACACCACCTCGTCGGCGCCCTCGGCGTCGTAGCGGGCGGCCAGCTCGACGGGGTCGCCGGCGTCCACGAGGTCGACGAAGCGGACGCCCTTCACCACCCGGCCGCCGTCGACGTCGAGGCAGGGGATCACCCGGACGGTGTGCATGCACCCAGGCCCTCGGCCACGCTCACGCGACCCTCGACCAGCGCCTTGCCGACGATCGCCCCGGACAACCGCCGCGGGCCCGCACCAGGCGGCCCGGCCTCGACGGCGAGCGCTGCCAGCGCGGCAAGGTCCCCCGCACTGCCGACGCCCCCCGAGGCGACCACCGGAAGGTTCGTGGCCCCGACGACGGAGGCCAGGCCCTCGAGGTCGGGACCTTCGAGCGTCCCGTCACGGGCGATCCCCGTCGCGACGACGGCGTCGAGCGGCGCGCCGGCGAAGGTCTCGACGACCTCGGCCACGCTGCGGCCGCTCCCGCGCTCCCAGCCGTGGACCGCCACTTCGGCGCGCCCGTCAGCCCCGACCCGGTAGTCGAGCCCGAGTGCCACCCGGCCGGGATGCCGCTCGGCCGCGGAACGGACGACCTCGGGATGCTCGAGCGCGGCCGTGCCCATGACCACCCGCGTGACGCCGCCGGCGAGGAGCTCGTCGACGTCGGCACCCGAGCGGACACCGCCACCGCACTGCACGGGGACGTCGACCGCTGCGGCGATGGCGAGCACCACTGGCCGGTTGACCGGGCGGCCCGCACGAGCGGCGTCGAGGTCGACGACATGGAGCCAGGGGGCACCCGAGGCGGCGAGCCGGAGCGCCAGCTCGAGCGGATCGCCGTAGGTGCGCTGGCGCCGGAAGTCGCCCTGGGTGAGCCGAACGGCGGCACCGTCGCGCACGTCGATGGCGCAGTAGAGGTCCATCAGGGCTCCCCGGCCAGGCCGTGGGCCGCCGGGGCACTCCCTCCGGACGCGCCGGTCCCTTGGGCCGAAGCGGCGAAGTTGGCCAGCAGCGCGAGCCCGGACGCGCCGGACTTCTCCGGGTGGAATTGCGTCCCCCACAGCGTCCCCCGGGCGGCGGCAGCCACCACCGTCCCGCCGTACTCGCACGTGGCGACCGTGTCGGCCGTGCGCTCGGGAGCGTACGAGTGGACGAAGTACATCCACGGCCGGGCGGGCAGTCCCGCCACCATCGCCGTGCCGGGGACCACGGTCTCCAAGCGGTTCCACTGCATCTGGGGCAGCTTGGTGCCGGCAGGCAGGCGACGGACCGTGCCCTCGAGCAGGCCGAGCCCCGCCTCACCCGGCTCCTCCTCCGAGCCGGCGAAGAGCATCTGGAAGCCCACGCAGATGCCGAGGAACGGCACGCCTCCCGCTGCCGCGTCGAGGGCTGCTCGGTCCAGGCCCGATCGCCGGAGCGCCCGGACGCACGGTCCGAAGGCACCGACGCCCGGGAGCACCACAGCGTCGGCCGAAGCCGCCTCCTCGGGGTCGGTGACGAGGCGCGCGTCAGCGCCGAGGTGGACGAACGCCTTGACGGCCGAGGCGAGGTTGCCGATCCCGTAGTCGAGGACGGCGATCACGGGCCGGCGCGTCGCCGGCGTGACCGGCGATCCCGGGGCCCACCCCGGCTCACAGGGTCCCCTTCGTGGACGGGACCCCCACGCCCTCACGTCGCACGGCGTCGGCCAGGGCCCGCGCCACGGCCTTGAACGACGCCTCGAGGACGTGGTGGGTGTTCCTGCCGGCCCGGCGGACGACGTGGAGCGTGACCCCGGCGGAGGTGACGAAGGCCCGCCAGAACTCCTCGGCCAGCTGCGGGTCGAACGGCGGTGACCCGAGCGACGTCGCCTCGGGGGCGAACGGGACGTCGTAGGCGAGAAAAGGCCGCCCCGAGCAGTCCAGCGCCACCTCGACGAGCGCCTCGTCGAGCGGGAGGAGCACTGAGGCGAACCGCCGGATGCCGGCCTTGTCGCCGAGCGCGGCGCCGAGCGCCTGGCCGAGCACGATGCCGACGTCCTCGACCGTATGGTGGGCGTCCACCTCGAGGTCGCCGGATGCCGCCACCTCGAGGTCGAAGCCACTGTGCTTGCCCAGCTGGGACAGCATGTGGTCGAAGAACGGCAGGCCGGTGTCGGCCGATGCCGACCCCGAGCCGTCCAGCACGAGGGAGACGGAGACCGAGGTCTCCCGCGTACGGCGCTCGGCACGCGCACGCCGCGAGCCGTCCGCCGCCGCCCCGCCCAGGCTCGTCGCCGTGGTGTCCGTGGTCATCGCAGGCACGCCTCCAGGGCCTCGAGGAACCGGTCGTTCTCCTCCCGCGTCCCGACCGTCACGCGGAGGCAGCCGGAGAGCCCCGGCCACGTCGAACAGTCTCGCACGAGGACCGAGCGGTCGACGAGGCCCTGCCACACCACCGCGGCCGACCGTCCCCGCGGCCGGAAGAGGAGGAAGTTGGCCTCCGAGGGCCACGTGTCGACGGGCAGACCGCCGAGGACGTCCGCGATGCGGCCACGCTCCTCCACGAGGAGGGACACCCGCTCCTCCATCTCCTCGACGTGGTCGAGTGCGAGCCGGCCCGCCACCTGCTTCACCGCGTCGAGGTGGTACGGCAAGACGACGGCCTCGCACGCCTCGACCACCTCGGGAGGACCCACGAGGTACCCAAGGCGCACGCCGGCCATCGACCACGTCTTCGAGAACGTGCGCACCACCACCGTGGCGGCGTCCTCGGGGTCCTCGTGACGGACCCGCTCGAGCGCGGAGGAGCGGGCGAACTGGCCGTAGGCCTCGTCCACCACCAGCAGGCCCGGCGCCAGGGCGGCCACCGCGTCGACGACGTCGGGCGGCTCGGCCCGGCCGGTCGGGTTGTTGGGCGAGCAGAGGAACGTCACCACCGGTTCGGCGTGGGCGAGCACCTGGGCCACCTCGCCGAGGTCGAGGGCATGGTCGTCCGTACGGCGTCCCACGGCCACCCCCGTGCCCGTGACGCGGGCGATGTGGGCGTGGAGCTGGTACGTGGGCTCGAAGACGGCCACGCTCCGCCCGGGGCCGCCGTAGGCGAGCAGGAGCGACTGGAGGACCTCGTTCGAGCCGTTCGCACAGAACACCTGCTCGACACTGACGCCGTGGAGCCGGGCGATGGCCTCGCGCAGGGCTCGCGCCTCGCGGTCTGGGTACCGGTTGAGGTCGAGGCCGGCCACCGCCGCCGCCACCTCGGTCCGCCAGGCGCCGGGCGGGCCGTAAGGAGACTCGTTCGTGTTGAGCCGGACCTCGACGTCGACCTGGGCGGAGTGGTAGCCGGAGAGCCGGGCGAGGTCGGGACGGACCGACGGCCTCACCGGGGCTCCCGCCACCGGACCGACGCGGCGTGCGCCGGCAGGCCTTCGGCATCGGCCAGCGCGGCGACGGCCGGGCCGAGGGTGGCCAGGGCCTCCTCGTCCACCTCGACGGCGTGGATGTGCTTGCGGAAGTCGTCGGCTCGTAGGGCGCTCGCGAAGCGTGCCGTCCGGTTGGTGGGCAGGACGTGGTTGGGACCGGCGAGGTAGTCACCCACGCTCGCCGGCGACGTGGGTCCGAGGAACACCGCGCCGGCCGATCGGACGGCGCCGAGCAGGTCGACGGCCCCGTCCACGAGCAGCTCGAGATGCTCGGGGGCCACTGCGTTGGAGACGGCCACGGCCTGTTCCGGGCCGTCCACGAGGACCGTGTAGCCCCCGGTCGCGAGCGTCGACGCCAGGTCGTCACGGCGTGGCGACGCGGCCACGATGTCGGCCACCACGGCGTCCACCTGGTCGGCGAGCTCCGGCGACCAGGTGACGAGCCAGGCCAGGCCGTCCGGCCCATGCTCCGCCTGGACGACGAGGTCGACGGCAGCGAGACGCGCCGGCGTGTCGGGGCCGGCGACGACGACCACCTCCGAAGGCCCGGCGAAGGCGGAGGCCACGCCGACCACCCCCGACACCTGCCGTTTGGCCTCGGCGACGAAGCGATTGCCCGGCCCGACCACGACATCGACGGCGGGCACGGACTCAGTGCCGTACGCCATGGCGCCGATGGCCTGGGCCCCGCCGACCCGGAAGACGGCATCGACCCCGGCGATGGCGGCAGCAGCCAGGGAGACGTCGTCGACCCGACCGTCGGGCCCGGGGGGCACGCACAGCACGACCTCGTCGACCCCGGCCACCCGGGCCGGAACGGCGCACATGAGGACGGTGGAGGGGTACCGGGCGCGGCCGCCGGGGGCGTAGCAGCCGGCACGTTCCACGGGACGCCAGAGACCCCGCACGGTCACCCCGCCCGACACGAACGGCTCCGGGTCGGGCGAGAGGTCGTGGCGGTGGTACGCGGCGATCCGCTCCGCGGCCGTCGCGAGCGCGGACCGGACCTCGGGAGCGACGCGGTCTGTCGCCGCCGCTACCTCGGCCGGCGGGACCTGCAGGGCGTCCAGCTCGACACCGTCGAAGCGCGCCGTGAGCTCGCGCAGCGCGGCGTCGCCCCGCTGCCGGACGTCGGCGAGGATCGCGGCCACGGCCCCGGCGGAGCGCTCCTGCTCGTCGACCGGCGCCGGCAGGGCGGCGCGCAGCTCCGCCGGCGAGCCGGCAAAGCCGCGCAGGTCGAGGCGGGTGAGGTCCATGCCGCCGTGATGCTACCCGGGTGCTCCGGTGCCCCTGGCAGTGCCATCATCTCCCCCATGCCGTCCCGCGCCGAGCTGTCGTCCCTGTCGTCGGCCCTCACCGACGTCACCCGCCGCATCACTGCGGAAGCCGAGGCCGCCCGGAGCGCCGCCGACGAGGACGCCGCCCACGAGCTCTTCGCCGTCGAGCGGGCCCTCGTGGGCGCCGGCCGGCGCCTGCAGCGCCTGCTCGCCTCGGACGCCGTTCCTCGCTGAGGCCCGGCGAGACGGCCGTGGGCCGACTTCTGGGTCAGACCACGTGGAGCACGAGGTCGTGACCGAGGGTGGCCGACGCCTCGGCGGCGCGGTGGGGCCGATCGGACACCACGGCCAGGCTGCGGCGCGCGGCGAGCTCCACCACGGCCACCCCGGCGAGGCCGTCGGTCCCCACCTGATCGGCCACAGACGCCACCGCCCGGGCCCGCTCCCGGTCGAGCACCTCCACCTCGGTCCCCACGACGAAGTGCTCGAGGGCCGTCGACGCCCCCGCGACACGGGCCGCCTCGGCCAGCACTTGGGCTGGCACCACCGGGACGAGGCCGTGTGCCAGCGCGGCACGGTGCAGCGCCCAGACACGTCGGTCCCCGCGGGCCGCGGCGACCAGCGCCCCGGTGCCGAAGGCGACGCCGCGTCGCGAGGTGCGCACATCGGGTGTCCGGCGCCCCGAAGCCGGCGACAGCCCCGTCACCGCCTCCGCACCTTCGACGCCGAGGCGACCGCTGGCCGGACCATCGCCGCCATGCCCGGGCGCACCCGGGCCCCGAACCCGGCCAGCAGTCGGGCCAGGAGCGCCTCGCCTTCGGCGAGCTCTTCGGGGGTGAGCGACCCCGCCTCGGCCTCCCACGCCTCGACGCCCCGGAGGCCTTCGCGGATCCGGAGCTGACGATCGGCCGCCGCGGCCAGCCAGGCGCTGAACGACACCCCGTCCTCGGCCGCGGCCGCCTCGACGGCAGCAGCGACGGCGTCGGGGAGCGACACCGAACGCTTGGTCACCATGCCCCTCACGGTAGCCCTCGCCGGCCCGCCCGCCCGGTCCGGCGCTCGTCTCGTTGGCGCTGGCGACCAGACGCTCGCTTCGAGGCGCGGTCTCGGGCGGCCTCTTCGGCGGACGCCCCGGGCAAGGCCTCTCACCACCTCGTCATCGGGTCGACCAGGCGTGGACGCGGCAAGGGCGCCCCGAAGGGCGCCCTTGCGCGAGCGGGCCGGGCGGCGGATCCCGGGCACCGCTCCACGGAACCAGGTGGCGGGAACCGGTTCCGAGTAATGGTTAGAACACCACGTTTTCGCCGCGTGTTCCAATCAGGGACGAGAATTTATCTTCCTGTGTCATCGCTGTCGTGTTATTTCGTCGCTTGTGCAACTACGTCATGGTGCAGGAAGCGCCGACGGGCAGTAGTCGGCGAGCTCGCACCGCCCGCAGCGGGGGCGTCGTGCCCGGCAGACCGCACGGCCGTGGAGGATCATCCGCAGGCTGAACACCCCGTGGTCACGCTCGGGGATGAGCGCGCCGAGCTCGCGCTCGACGACGACCGGGTCGGTCGCCTCGGTGAGCCCGAGACGCCGGGACACGCGGCCCACGTGCGTGTCCACGGGCAGACCTGGCAGACCGAAGCCGACGCTGCGCACGACGTTCGCCGTCTTGCGCCCCACCCCGGGCAGCGTCACGAGCTCCTCGCGCCGCCTGGGCACGTCGCCCCCGAAGCGCTCGACCAGCTCCCTGGCCATCCCGAGCAGGCTCGCCGTCTTCGCTCGGTAGAAACCGGTCGGGCGCACGAGGGCCTCGACGTCCTCCGGCGCGGCCGCGGCCAGCGCGTAGGCATCGGGGTAGCGGGCGAAGAGGGCAGGGGTGACGGTGTTCACGCGCTGGTCCGTGCACTGGGCCGAGAGGATGGTCGCCACCAACAGCTCGAAGGGGTCCCGGTAGGCCAACGCGCACAGCTCCCGGGCCGTCCCGGGGTACGCCTCGGCGAGCCGGCGGTCCGTCTCTCGCGCCCGACCACGCGGGCTCCGGGGTCGTGCCACGGCCCGGGACACTACCGGTAGCGTGCCTGAGCATGGCGTTGCCGACCGTGACCGTGAGCGAGCGGCTCGACCCACGGGCCCGGGCCGCCGTCGCCCGCCTCCTCGAGGCGGTCGCCGCCTCGCGCGGACGGCCGGCCCTCGGGGAGCACGTGGCGCGCCTGCTCGCCCGCCACGACGCCGGGGACGCCGTAGCGGGGTTCCGGGTCGTCACGGCGGTCGCCCCATCCGACGGCGTCGAGGCCGTGGCCGTGGCCGGACCAGCCGACGGCAACGGGCCCGGCTCGGTGGTCGAGGTCGCCGTAGCACCGGCTGCCGAGGCCCACCGTGCCGATCTCGAGACGCTCGTCCTCGACGCCGTCGTGGCCACCGTGGTGGGCTCCCCGGGCACGGCCGGCCCACCGGTCCGCCTGTGGGCCCACGATGTCGGACCGGCCGACGACGAGGCCGCCGCCTCCTGCGGCTTCGAGGTCGAGCGCACCCTCCTCCAGCTGCGCGCCCCGCTCCCCGCCCCCCTCGGGGCCCGGGTGCGCGCCGATCTGCAGATCCGGCCGTTCCGCCCCGGTGCCGACGAGGACGCCTGGGTGGCCGTCAACAACCGTGCCTTCACCGGGCACCCCGAGCAGGGGTCGTGGACACGCGCGACCCTGCTCGAACGCGAACGGGAACCGTGGTTCGACCCGGACGACCTCGTCCTCGGCGAGCTCGCCGGTCGGCTGGTCGGATCGTGCTGGACGAAGGTCCACCGCGAGGAGGACCCGCCCGTGGGCGAGATCTACGCCATCGGCGTCGACCCCGACACCCACGGCACCGGGGTCGGTCGGGCGCTCGTCCTCGCCGGGCTGGAGCGCATGGAGCGCTCTGGCCTGCGGACGGCCATGCTCTACGTCGACGCGGCCAACGAGCCCGCCCTCCGCCTCTACCGCTCGCTCGGCTTCCGTACGGTCCGGGTCGATCGCAGCTACCTGCGGGAGGCAGGCGCACCCGGGGAGACGGTGATCCCGCGCGCCTGACCCGCTCTGGGACGTGCTCGTCCGCTCAGCCGCCGTGCCCGCTCAGCCGCCGTGCCCGCTCAGCCGCCGTGCCCGCTCAGCCGCCGTGCCCGACGGC
>JAJZJT010000041.1 GCA_021809995.1 Actinomycetes bacterium | reverse complement strand
AGCCGGCAGTTCGCCGCCGAGCCGGCACCGTCGGCGCGCAGCTCGGCTGTGCAATGGACGACGGGCACCCCGGCCCGTCGCGCTGCCCGGACCAGCTCGCCGGCGTGGCGCACGATCTGGCCGTCCTCGGCGGCGGCAGCGAGCTGGGCGAAGGCGGAGCGGCGGCCCACGATCCCTTGCTGGAGCTCCATCGTGACCACGGCGCAACGCCCAGGCCGGACCGCGGTGGCGAGGTCAGCCACGGTCACGTCCGCGTGGTCCGTCCGCTTCGGGCGTGCCGGGGGGGTCACCCGGCCTCGGGCACGCGTGCCCCGGCCGGGTCGACCTCGGTCGGCGGTCCCGCCACGACGGTCGCCGACCAGCGGTAGTCGGGCTTGCCGCTCGGCGAGCGCTCGATGGACTCGACGACGTGGAGCTGGCGGGGAACCTTGTAGCCGGCGATGGAGGAGCGGCAGTGCCGCTGGAGGTCGGCGAGCGTGCAGCGGGCGTCCGGCCTCAGCTGGACGATCGCTGCCACCCGCTGTCCCCACCGCTCGTCGGCTGCGCCCACCACGATGGCGTCGAACACCGACGGGTGCGAGCGGACGGCCGACTCGACCTCCTCGGGGAAGATCTTCTCGCCACCCGAATTGATGCACACCGAGCCGCGGCCGAGCAGGGTGATGCTGCCGTCGGCCTCGACGGTGGCGAAGTCCCCGGGCATCACGTAGCGGACGCCGTCGACCGTGATGAAGACCTCGGCGGTCTTCTCCGGGTCGTTGTAGTACCCGAGGGGGATGTCCCCGAAGCGGGCGATCCGGCCGACGGCGCCCGAGCCCGGGGCGACGGGCCGGAGGTCGTCGTCGAGGACGACGCTGTCGCCGAGGACGCTCACCGTCGGACCGCTCTTCATGGCCGTCTGGCCGCGTCCGACTATGGCCAGGCCGTTGTTTCCGGTCTCGGACGAGCCGACGGCGTCGGTGATGAGGATGTCGGGGAGGTGGCGGAAGAAGGCGTCCTTCACCGGCGCCGAGAAGAGGGCGGCCGACGACACGACGGCGTAGAGCGACGAGAGGTCGTAGTCGGCCCCGGGCTCGTCCAGGGCCTCCACCAAGGGCTTGCCCATGGCGTCACCGGTGATCATGAGCGAATTGACCCGCTCCTCCTCGACGAGGTGCCACACCTCGTGGGGGTCGAACTTGGCCATCAGGACGATGCGATTGCCGGTGAAGCTCTGGCCCATCACCGCCCACTGGGTGGCCCCGTGCATGAGGGGGGCGATCGGCAGGAAGACGAGGGGGCCGCCCGCGGCTCGCCCTTTCTCGACGAGCTCCTCGGGCCGCTGCACGCGGATGTTGGTCAGGGCGTCGACCCCGCCGCCCAGCGCGTAGAAGACATCTTCGTGGCGCCAGACCACGCCCTTCGGCATGCCCGTGGTCCCGCCCGTGTAGAGGATGTACCGGTCGTCCCCCGACCGCGGCGGGAAGTCCCGTTCGGGCGAACCGAGGGCGAGGGCCTCCTCGTAGTCGACGGAACCGGGTGGGAGCGGTGTCCCCGACCCGTCGTCGATCGTGACGACGCGTCGGATCCGGGGAAGGCCGCTCAGCAACGCAGTCACCTGCGGCGAGAACGTCGCCTGGTGGACGAGCGCGCACAGGTCGGCGTTGGCGAGGAGGTACCGGAGCTCGTCGTGCACGTAGCGGTAGTTGATGTTGATCCACACGGCCCGGAGCTTGAAGACCGCCCACGCCGTCTCGACCCACTCGACGCTGTTGGTCGCGTAGATGCCCACGTGGTCGCCGGGCCCGACGCCCTGGTCGGCGAGGTAATGGGCGAGCCGGTTGGCCCTGGCCTCGAGCGCCGCGTACGTCCGCCGCTCACCGTTGGCCACCAGGTAGTCGCGCTCCCCGAACGCGTCCACCGCGGCTTCGAACAGGTCCGCCAGGTTGAACTCCATCGGCCGCCAAGTAGAACACGTTTCCGTTCTTCCGGCAAGCAGTCCTGCCCGTCGGCAGCCGGGACGGGACGGCGCGGTCGGGGCCAGGGCCGCGCCGAGGCCCGGTGGGGGCCAGGGCCGCGCCGAGGCCCGGTGGGGATCAGTCAGCCAGGTGGGCGGCGACCGAGCGCCGCACCGAGCTGGCGATGCCCTCGGCGTCGAGCCCGAGGCGGGCGAGGATGCGGTCGGGCTTGTCCTGGGCGATGTACGACCGAGGCGTGCCGAGCACGGTGACCGGAGGCAGCGGTCCCTCGCCCTCGAGCGCGCCCATGGCGTCGGCGAGGAACATGCCCGCTCCGCCCAGGCGAACGCCGTCCTCGACGGTGACCACGTGGCGGTGGGCCCGGGCGTCGCGCAGCATTGCCTCGTCGGGCGGGCTGATCACCCGCGGGTCCCACACCGTGGCGTCGATGCCCTCGTCGGCGAGCTCTTCTGCGGCCTCGACGGCGGCGGTGACCAGCTTGCCCACGGCGAGCACGCACACCGTGCCGTCGCCCTGGCGGACCTTTCGGGCAGCGAGCCCGCGTCCGCACGTGCCGCCGACGGGTGGGGGCGCCGGGGTCTTCGGGAACCGGATGGCCGAAGGGCCCTCGAGCGCCAGGGCCTCGGCCAGCATGAGCTCGACCTCGGCGGCCGACGACGGAGCGAAGACGGTCATGCCGGGGATGGCGAGCGTGAGCGCGAGGTCGAGGACGCCGTGGTGGCTCGGCCCGTCGTCACCGGTGATGCCGGCCCGGTCGAAGACGAAGACGACCGGTGCTCCGTGGAGGCCGACGTCGAGGTTGGCCTGGTCGAAGGCCCGCGTGAAGAACGTCGAGTACACGGCGACCACCGGGCGGAGGCCGCCCATCGCCATGCCGGCGGCCGCCGTCACTGCGTGCTGCTCGGCGATGCCCACGTCGACGAACCGGTCGGGGAAGCGGTCCTGGAAGGGGAGGAGCCCCGTGGGACCGGGCATGGCAGCCGTGATGGCCACGATGCGCGGGTCCTCCTCGGCGTGGCGTACGAGCGCACGCGTGAACGCGTCGGTGAACGTGGACGGCGGGATGGCGGCAGCGTCGGCACCGAGCCCCGCGTCTCCGGCTGGTGAGGTGCCGACCGGCGAGTCGGTTGGCCGGCCGCCCCGGCCGGTCGGGTCGGTGACGATGGGAGCTGCCACCTTCACGTCGTGGAGGCGCTGGACGTCGTCCTCCTCGGCGGGTGCGTACCCGCGGCCCTTCTGGGTGACCACGTGGACGGCGATGGGCCCGTCCCACTCGGCGGCGTTGGCCAGGGCGACTTCGAGCTCGGCCAGGTCGTGCCCGTCGATCGGGCCCGCGTAGCGGATGCCGAGGGCCTCGAAGAACGTGTGGGGGGTGACGACCTCGCGCAGGGCGCTCGTGAAGCCGTGGACGCCGGAGTAGGCGAGCCCGCCGACCGCCGGCAGCTCGCGGATGAGCTGGCGGATGCGCTGGCGGGCTTGCACGTAGGCCGGGTTGAGGCGCAGGTGCGTGAGGCTGACCGACAGCCGCGAGACCGTGGGGGCGTACGATCGACCGTTGTCGTTCAGGACCACGAGGACCCGGGCGCCGGAGTGCCCCAGGTTGTTCAACGCCTCGTACGCCATGCCGCCGGTGAGCGCACCGTCGCCGACGACGGCGACGACCCGCCGGTCGATGCCCTGCAGGGCGAAGGCGTTGGCGAGCCCATGCGCGTAGCTGAGGATGGTCGAGGCATGGCTGTTCTCGACCCAGTCGTGCTCGGACTCACCCCGGTTGGGGTAGCCGGACAGCCCGCCGGCCTGGCGGAGCCGGGCGAACGCCTTGCGCCGCCCCGTGACGAGCTTGTGGACGTAGGCCTGGTGGCCGGTGTCCCACAGCAGCACGTCGCGCGGGGACTCGAAGGAGCGGTGGAGGGCGAGCGTGAGCTCGACGACGCCGAGGTTCGAGCCGAGGTGCCCGCCGGTGGCCGTCACCGACTCGACCACGAACGTCCTGATCTCCGCGGCGAGCTGCTCGAGCTCGTCGAGCGAGAGCGATCGCAGGTCGGCGGGTGAGTCGATGTGGTCGAGGATCATGGCACGGGCAGCTCCGCCACCACGGTACCAGCGCCGCGGAGCTCGGACGGGTCCGCCGCCACGTCGGGGCCACCGGCGACCCCCGGGCACCGGGCCCGCCGCCGGTGGCCGGGGGGGCGAGGCCCGACGACGGCGGTCAACGTGCGCGCGAAAGGAAGGACGCCCGGTCGACGACGACGCGGCTGACCTTGCCGGCGGCGACGAGGCCGGCACCGTCGGACACCGAGACGGTGAAGGTGAGCCGCGGGCCCTCGACCCGGTCGAGGGTCGCCTCGGCCCACACGGTTCGGCCGATGCTCACGGGGACCAGGTGGTCGAACTGGACCCGCTTGCCCACGCTCGTGCATCCCTCGGCCAGGTGCCCGGCGAGCGCCTGGCACGAGGCCTCCTCGCACAGGGCGACGAGGCGGGGGGTCGAGAGCACGGGGACGTCCCCCGACCGGAACGACTCGGCGGTGTCGGCGTCGGCCACTTCGAGCTCGACGCGTGCGGAGAGGCCGGTCGCAAGGGTCACCCCGGTACGATACGGGAGCCTGAGCGGGCTCGGCCAACGCGCCTGGCTCGCCACCGCCGCCGGACGTGATCGAGTCTCCCGGACGCGTCGGCGCCGGAGGGGCCGGCGCCCCGGGGGTGGACGCCCGGTGACGGCGGTGGGTGCAGTGGACTGGGACGGGCCGGACGGACCGGCCAGCCGCAAGGGACCAGTGAGGAGATGCCGGTGATCGAAGCGCCCGTGCTCGAGCGGGTCCTCGCCGAGGCGCTACGCCACGGTGGACAGTTCGCCGAGGTGTTCGCCGAGGACCGGTCGACGTCGTCGGTCGTCCTCGACGACGGCCGGGTCGAGGACCTGACGAGCGGTAGAGAGCGCGGTGCCGGTATCCGGGTCGTGGTCGGCGAGACCACCGGGTTCGCCCACACGGCCGACCTGAGCGAGGCGGGGCTGGTCGCCGCCGCCAGCGCGGCGGCGGAGGTCGCCCGTCGGAGCGGCCCGGACACGCGCGGCGCGCCCGTGACCTTGCGGGGGACCGGGGTCCCCGACGCGGCCGAGGGTCCTCTCGTGCCGAAGGCTGCCGCCGTCGAGCTGCTCCGCCGAGCCGACGACGCGGCCCGCTCGTCGGGGTCCGCGGTCACCCAGGTGCAGGTCGGCTTCGGGTCGAGCCGTCGCCGGGTGCTCGTGGCCAACTCCGAGGGCGTGCTCGTGGGCGACGAGCAGGTGCGGACCCGCCTGTCGGTGTCGTGCGTCGCCGTCGGCGACACCGGCCTGCAGACCGGCTTCGAGACAGCGGCCCGGACCTCCGGTGCCGAGCTCTTCGACGAGGTCGAGCCCGAGGAGCTGGCCCGCCTGGCCGCCCGACGCGCCCTCGTCAAGCTGTCGGCCCGGCCGGCGCCCACCGGTGAGGTGCCCGTCGTGCTGGCCGGCGGTAGCGGCGGGATCCTCTTCCACGAGGCGTGCGGCCACGGGCTCGAGGCCGACCACATCGTCAAGGACGCCTCCGTGTACACGGGCCGGGTGGGCGAGCTGGTGGCGAGCCCGCTCGTCACCCTGGTGGACGACGGGACGGTCGGCACCGAGTGGGGGACCTCGACCATCGACGACGAGGGGCATCCGGCCCGCCGCAACGTCCTCATCGAGGACGGGGTCCTCGTCGACTACCTGTGGGACCACCTCCGGGCTCGGCGGGGCCGGCGCACCTCGTCGGGCAACGGGCGGCGGCAGAGCTACCAGCACCTGCCCATGGTGCGGATGACCAACACTTTCCTGCTGCCGGGGACCGACGACGCCGACGAGATCGTCGCCCAGACCCGCAGCGGCGTCTTCGTGGCCAAGCTGGGCGGTGGCCAGGTGAACACCGCCACCGGCGACTTCGTCTTCGGGACGACCGAGGCCTACCTGATCGAGGACGGGCACCTCACGGCCCCGCTGCGCGACGCCAACCTGATCGGGAACGGGCCCGAGGTCCTCCGGCGGATCGACGCCGTGGGCACCGACTTCGGCATGACCCCGGGCACGTGCGGAAAGGACGGTCAGAGCGTCCCGGTGGGGTGCGGGCAGGCCACGTTGCGGATCACCGGCGTCACCGTCGGAGGGACGGCCGGGTGAGCGCGCACGCCGGCCACCACCACGACCTCGAGTCGCTCGCAGAACGCGTGGCGGGCTGGGCCCGGCGCGGTGAGGACGTCGAGGTCTACGCCGTGCGCGCCGAGGAGACCGACGTGCGCGCCTACGACGGCGAGGTCGAGTCGCTGACAGCCGCCACGTCAGCCGGGATCGGCGTGCGCGTCGTCTCCGACCATCGCCAGGGGTTCGCGTGGGCCGGCTCGCTCGAGGAGGCCGTCCTCGCCGACACGCTCGGCGCCGCCCGCGACAACGCCGCCATCGCCGCACCCGACGAGCACGTGGCCCTCGCCGTCCCCGACGGAGTGCCCACCGCAGCCGTCGACCTGTGGGACCCCGAGCTGGCGTCGGTGCCCACGGCGGACAAAGTCGCGCTCGCGCTCGGGCTGGAGGCCCGGGCGCGCGGCGCCCACCCGGCCGTCCGCCAGGTCTCCTCGGCCGACTACGGGGACGTCGCCGTCGAGACGGCCCTCGTGTCCACGACCGGGGTGCGGGCGACCGGCCGCCGGACGTCGGGGTACGCGTCCGTGTCGGTGATCGCCGGCGAGGGCGACGGCAGTCAGACCGGGACCGGCTTCAGCGTCGGGCGGGGCTTCGCCGGCCTCGACCCCGAGGCGGCTGCTGGCGAGGCGGTCGAGCGGGCCGTCCGCATGCTCGGAGCAACCAAGGGGACCTCGGGGCGCACGACCGTCGTCTTCGATCGCCGGGTCACCTCCACGCTGCTCGGCGCCCTGTCAGCCGCACTGTCGGGCGAGGCCGTCGTGAAGGGCCGGTCGTTCTTCGCCGACCGGCTCGGCGAGCAGGTCGCCGACGGAGTGGTCAGCCTCGTCGACGACCCCACCGACGCCCGTGCCTACGGAGCGGCAGCGCACGACGGGGAGGGGCTGGCGTGCCGGCGCAACGTGCTCGTCGACGCCGGGGTGCTGCGCTCGTTCCTCTACGACACGGTCGCGGCGTCGCGTGCCGGCACGCGCCCGAACGGGGCGGCCGTGCGGGGCGGCTACGCCGGGCTGCCGGGCCCCGGGTGCCGGGCGCTGGTCCTCGCCGGCGGAGCGGGCGAGCTCGACGAGGCGGGTGTGCTCGCCGCCGTGGGCGAGGGCCTCTTCGTCCAGTCGATCACCGGGGTCCACTCCGGGGTGAGCCCGGTCAGCGGCGACGTCTCGGTGGGCGCCGAAGGGCTCCGTGTCCGCGACGGGCACCTGGCCGAGCCGGTGCGCGAGGTGACGGTGGCCTCGACGTTCCAGCGGATGCTGCGCTCGATCGTGGCGATCGGATCCGACCTCGCCTTCCTGCCCGGCGTCGCCGCCGGCCAGACGCTGGCCATTGCCGATATGCAGGTCAGTGGCACGTAGCGCGCTGGCCTCGGAAGAGGCGTGCGCGGCCCGTGGAGATATTGCACTCATAGTGCAATGACGGACCATGTCACCTGGTAGCGGTGAGGGTCCGGTGGTACCGTGGCCGCGACCGGCGCGCCGGCCGGGTCGCCGGCGGGGTGGGTCGGCCCCGACGAGGAGGGGAGACGGCACCCGTGCAGCTGGTCAGCGCCACACCCTTTACGATCGCCGTGCCTCCCCCCAACCACGGCGGCTTCGTGTGGTACTTCGTTCGCCTCGAGACCGACGACGGCCTCGTGGGCTGGGGAGAGACGGCAGTGCTCACCAGCCTGCTCGGTCACGAGCGCGCCTATGCCGAGCTGGTCGGAAGTGTGTTCCAGCGCTACCTGGCAGGCAGGGACCCGATGCAGCGCGACCCGCTCAACAAGCAGATGTACGCGGGTCTCACGTCCCACCACAACGACTATGTGGCGGCCGGCGTGATCAGTGCATTTGACATTGCCCTGTGGGACCTGTGCGGCAAGGCCCTCGGCGTGCCGGTGGCCGACCTGCTCGGGGGTCGGCACCGCGAGCGGATCCGCACCTACACCTACCTCTACGACTTCGAGCAGGAGCACGGGCTGCTCGGCTCGATCGCCAACTGGGCCGGCAATCCCGAGCGTCTCGGAGAGGTGGCCCGTCGGGCCGTCGACGAGGGCTTCACCGCCGTCAAATTCGACCCGCTCGACTACCTCCCCCCAGGCTCGGGACCGCCGCAGCCGTGGGAGCTGCCCCTGGCGGAGTACGACCGGGCGGAGCGGTGCGTGGAGGCGGTCCGCACCGCTGTCGGCAACGAGGCCGATATCTGCATCGGGACCCACGGCCAGATGACGCCGTCGGTGGCGCGCCGCCTGGCCCGCCGGCTCGAGCAGTACGACCCGCTGTGGCTCGAGGAGCCCTGCCCGCCCGAGAACTTCGAGGAGATGGGCCGCGTCGCGCGCTCGACCACCATCCCCATCGCCACCGGGGAACGGCTGGCGTACGTTCACGACTTCCAGAAGCTCTTCGACGCCGGCGCGTGCGCCTTCGCCCAGCCCGACCTCGGATCGTGCGGCGGCGTCACGGCGGCCAAGCAGATCGCCGCGCTCGCCGAGGCCCACTACGTGCTGATGGCACCGCACGTGTGGGGCGGGCCGGTCATCACGGCGGCCGCACTCCAGCTCGACGCCGCCGTGCCGAACTTCCTCATCCAGGAGAGCATCCACACCTCGCACGGCTTCTTCGACGAGATCGTGCGGGAGCCGTTCCGATTCGACGCCGGCGACCTGCTCGTCGACGACCGACCGGGCATCGGGATCGAGCTCGACGAGGAGCGCCTCGCTGCGCACGCGACCTGAGCGGGTGGCGCCGGGGGGCCGAGCGCGCGCCAGTTCGCCTTTGGCAGCCCTCCTCCGGTAGCGGTCCGGGAAGTGACCATCGGCACGAGCGAGGGCGGCACGACCGAGCACAAGCACCACCCTTACGACGACGACGGGAGGCACCGTGAAGACCAAGGCAGCGATCCTCTGGGAGGAGAACACGCCCTGGAGCGTGGAGGAGATCGAGCTCGACCCGCCCAAGGCCGGCGAGGTGCTCGTCGAGCTGGCGGCCAGCGGCCTCTGCCACAGCGACGAGCACGTCGTGACCGGCGACCTGCGCGGCTTCGTCGGCTCGGTGCCCACCATCGGTGGCCACGAGGGAGCGGGCGTCGTCCTCGAGGTCGGCGAGGGCGTCCGGAGCGTAGCGCCCGGCGACCACGTCGTCTTCGGCTTCGTGCCCGCGTGCGGCACGTGCCCGAGCTGCGCCACCGGGCACTCGAACCTCTGCGACCTCGCCGGACCGGCGGCCAGTGGCCTGCAGGTGTCCGACATGACGAGCCGGCACCACGCACGAGGCCGAGACCTCACCCTGGCCATCGGCGGCCTCGGCACCTTCGCCCACCACACGGTGGTCAACGAGGCGAGCTGCATCAAGATCGACCGGTCCCACCCGCTGGATCGCGCCTGTCTCCTCGGCTGCGGCGTGGTCACCGGGTGGGGCTCGGCGGTCAACGCGGGCAAGGTCCGCCCTGACGACTACGTCGCCATCGTGGGCATCGGAGGGATCGGGGCCAGCGCCATCCTCGGGGCGAAAGCGGCGGGGGCCCGGGTCATCGCCGCCATCGACCCAGTGGAGCTCAAGCAGGCCAAGGCGCTCGAGCTCGGTGCCACCCACGCCTACGCGTCGATCGCCGAGGCCCGGGCCGACGTCGCCGATTCGACGTGGAACCGGGGCTTCGACGTCGTGATCATGGCCATGAGCGTCGGCGACGGCAAGGCCCTCGGTGAGGCATCGGAGCTGGCCGGCAAGCGGGGCCGCATCGTCGTGACCAACATGCACCCGGCCACCGAGACGTCGATCGACCTCTCGCCCATCATGTTGACGGTGTTCGAGCGCCAGGTGATCGGGTCCCTCTTCGGCTCGGCCAACCCCCGCTACGAGATCCCCATGCTCCTCGAGCTCTACTCGCAGGGACGCCTCGACCTCGACGCCCTGGTGACCCGGACCTACCCGCTCGAGGGGGTCAACGAGGGCTACGACGACATGCGGGCCGGGCGGAACATCCGCGGTGTGCTCGTCTACGGGAGCGACGGCTGAGCGAGGTGCGCCCGGGGCCCGCCCCGCCGTGGCGCCGGGGCGGGCCGGCAGGCGTCACTTCGCCGCGGTGGCCGTGGTCGTGGTGGTCGGCAGCTTGTTGCAGGCGGAGAGGGACGTGGGGCTGGTCGTGTAGTAGATCGACCCCGAGAGGGCGAGCGAGTACGGACCGGCCGAGGCGGGTGTGGCAGTCCCGCCGACCCACAGCGGGCTGCCACCGGTGGCCCCCGCCGTCGGGTTGGCCGGTGCGCTCCCCGAGCCCGAGCCCGAGCCCGAGCCGAGGCTGAGGGTGAACTTCTGGATGACGAAGAGCCGGGGGAACGTGTCGAGCTGCGAGACGAACGCCGATATCTGCCCGTAGGTGCCGGTGACGGTCAAGGTGAGCGGGATGGGGACCACGCCGTCGGTCGGAGCCGGCCCCGTGGCCGGGGTGGTCGCGGTTGTCGGTGGGGCGAAGCCGCTGAAGCTCACGATGCTGGTCCCCGTCTGGGCGAGCAGGGCGTTCATCTGGGTCTCGAACGACGACTCCTCGGCGGCGATGTCGCTCGGGGTCTTCACGCTCGGGATCTGGGTAGCGATCTTGCGGAGGTCGGCACAGTTGGCCGGCAGCTTCTGCTTGGCCTGCTGGAGGCCGGTCAGCTTGGCCTGCAGGGCGGTCTCCTGGGACTGGAGCTGGGTCGCCTGGTTGTCGAGGGACGAGAGCTTCGACGACTGTGGGGCGATCAGCAGGGCGTAGACGAGGACGGCAGCCACCAGGGCGATCACTCCGACGAGGAGAGGCCGACGGTACTCCTGGACGGTGTTCATTTCACGCTCGCATTCTTGGCCAGGCCGGCGCTGGGCGTGACCGACAGGCTGAACGGGAAGGCGACGTCCCCTGTGCTGGTCGCCGTCGTTGCTCCCTGGACGGGGTTGGCGAACAGCGGGGACTGGGCGACCTTGGTGATCCACGCCTGGGAGATGGCGAGGTTTGGCCCGGGCCCCGTGACGGCGAGCTGCACCGACCCGATGGCTGCCGACGCCGAGGGCGTCCCGGCCGTCGTCGTCGACGTCGCTCCGGTGGCGGCCGTGGAGCCCGGCGTCGCGGTCGTGGACGTGCCGCTGAACGACTGGACTTGGGCGCCCGGCGGCGTGATGGAGATCAGCCCGCCGAGGACGGCCGGCCAGTCGACGGCGCTGTTGAGCACCGTGGCCCGCCGGGCCTTGCCCTGGCTGTAGGCGTCGTCAGCTGCCACCACGAGGTCGTACTTGGGGATCTCGGCGTTCAGCGACGAAATGGAGGCCTGGGCGGTGGTGACGGTGTTCTGGGCGTTGTGGACCTGGACGAACTTCCAGCCGCCGAAGGCAACGAGCGCGAGCACGACAGCGGCCCCGCCGACCAGGACGCGCTTCTCGAGCTCCTTCATCCGCGCCCGCTTGGCCACCTCGGGCGGCAGCAGGTTGAACTTCTTGACCGACGGGTTGGTCTCGGGGAGGGCGAGGCCGATCGGTGTCGACAGGACGGCGCTGACCTGGGCCGCCTGCTCGGGCGAGAGTGGCAGCTTGGAGGTGTCGAGCCGGCTGAGCGGCGAGACCGGCACGATCGGGAGGTGCACCTGGGACTCGAGCAGGGGGAGGAGGCCGGCGAGGTACGACCCGCCCCCCGTGACGAGGACCCGGGCCACCGGCATGCGGCCGGGGAGCGACGCGTAGTACTGGATCGAGTTGCGCACCTCACCGACCAGCTCGGCCATCGTCGCCTGGGCGGACTGGCCTGCCGCCTGCACCTGGGGGGTGGCCTCGCCCAGTCGGCGCTTCAGGTTCTCTGCGTCCGACATGGGCAGGTCGAGAGCGCCGGCGATCGCCGCCGTGACGGCATTGCCGCCTTGGCCGATGGTGCGGACGAACTGCGGACGGCCCCGCTGGTGGATGGCAACGACGGTGAGGCCTGCACCGATCGACACGATCGCCTCGGGCTGGTCGGTGCCGTCCGTGCCCGACACGGCGCGCACGAGGGCCGAAGAGACGAGGTCGACACCCCTGACCTGGAGACCCGCGCCCTCCACGACGGAGATCACGCCACTGACCAGCTCGGTGTGGGCGGCGGCCACGAGCACCCGGCGCATCTTGCCGCCCTCGGGGGACGTGAAGTCGGTGAGGACCTGTGCCGAGAGGATGGTCTGCTCGGGCGGGAAGGGGATGACCTCTTCGGACTGGAAGCGCACCGCCGAGTCGACCTCGTCGTCGGGGACGTAGGGGAGGTCGAGCTCGCGGGTGATCGCCCGGAGGCCGGCGATGCCCACCACCACCGCCGAGCTGGAGAACTGCCCGTTGTGCCACAGCCGGGTGACGGCTTCGGTGACGGCGGCGGCGTCGTGGACCTCACCGTCGGCGACGGAGCCGGGCGGGAGGCCGACCTGGCCGTAGGTCACGAGGACAGGGCGTGAAGGGCTCGTATCGAGCTCGGCGGCCCGGACGGCGCTGGTGCCGATGTCGAGTCCAACGATCAGCTGTGCCATGCACGCACTCTCCCCACGGCACGCACGGGTGGTGCCGCCGTCGTCGTCCCGACGGTGAGCAGCGTGCCCGGACCGGCACCGCTCGCCGCTCGGTGTGTCTCCTCACCTATCGGCCGGCGTTGCGCGGATCTTGAGGGAGGGCTTGTCGGGTCGGAGGTGACTGCGGCCTAGGTGTAGGCCGCGGCGTACTGTCCGGTCTGGATGATGCCCCGGCGCTCGAGCATGACCTTCAGGTCGTGCGGGTTGGTCGCCGTGTTCATGGCCTCGTCGAGGCTGATCGTCCCGGTGGAGATGAGGTCCACGAGCGACTGGTCGAAGGTGCGCATGCCGTAGTACTCGCCGTCGGCGACGATGCCCTCGATGTCGGCGGTCTGCACCGGGTCGACGATGGCCTGCTGGATGCGCCCGTTGACCACCATGATCTCGAGCGCGGGGACCCGGTTCTTGCCGTCCGCCGTGGGGATCAGGCGCTGGCAGATGATGCCCTTGAGCGAGCCGGCGAGGCCCACCCGAACCTGGTTTTGCTGGTGGGGCGGGAAGAAGTCGACGATCCTGTTGATCGTCTCGGTCGAGTTGATCGTGTGCAGGGTCGACAGCACGAGGTGGCCCGTCTCGGCGGCGGTCAGGGCGGCCGAGACCGTCTCGGTGTCGCGCATCTCGCCGACGAGGATGACGTCGGGATCCTGGCGGAGGACGACCCTCATGGCGGACGAGAACGTTTCGGTGTCGAAGCCGACCTCGCGTTGGTCGATGGCGGCGAGGTCGTCCCGGTGGAGGAACTCCACCGGGTCCTCGATCGTCACCACGTGGCAGGCGCGGGTGTGGTTGATGTGGTCGACCATGGCGGCGAGCGTGGTCGTCTTGCCCGACCCGGTCGGTCCCGTCACGAGGACCAGGCCGCGCTGCTCGTTGGCGAGGCTGGTGACGACCTCGGGCAGCCCGAGCTCGGCCACCGTGGCCGCGTTCGTCCGGACCCGCCGCATGGCGAGTGCCACCGACGAGCGCTGGTAGAAGGCGTTGACCCGGAACCGGCCGGTACCGGGCACGCTGTAGGCGAAGTCAACCTCGTGGTGCACCCGGAAGGACTCGAGCACCGACGGCTGCATGATGGCCTCGGCGAGCTGCTCGGTCTCCTCGGCGGTGAAGCGGGGCTCGTCGTCGAGGATGCGCAGCGAGCCGGCGATGCGCATGCGAGGCGGTGCGCCAGCCTTCAGATGGAGGTCCGACCCGTCCAGCTCGGCCAGCATGATCAAGAGGCGATCGAGGTCACCGCGGTCCATGCTCGGCATTGTACGGCCGCCCCTCATCAATTTGCGAGAGATGTGAGGGAAAAGTTTCGCGACCAGTGCTGCAAGCACCACGGGAAGTGGCACCTGGAGCGAGGTCCCGGGCCTCCGACCGCGGCCGGTGGCCGCGTCGCTCGGAGCGCCCCGGCCAGTTCAGCCGCTCGTGACCGTCGGAGCGGAGGTCGAGGTGGACAGCCGCCAGCGGGAGGATCCGGATCGGGGCGGGGGCGTCGCCGCCGGTCGGCGATCAGGAGGCGGCGGAGGCCGAGGCGGCGGGCGTCGTGGTCGACGCCGGCCCTGAGGAGGAGCCCGACGATGCCGGGTTC
>JAJZJT010000040.1 GCA_021809995.1 Actinomycetes bacterium | reverse complement strand
GGGACCGCGTCGGCGCCCTCGGCCGCACCTGCCTCGGCCGCACCTGCCTCGGCCGTGCAGTCGGGGCAGGGAAAGGCCACGGCGTCGATGGCCGGGCGGTGGGGGTCGACGGCGGTCACGTCCTGCCCGGCGAGGTCGGAGAGCTCGGAGAGCGAGCCCGCACAGCGCACGTGGGCGCGGTCATGGTCGCACCGCCACACGGGCAGCGGGGTTCCCCAGAAACGGTCGCGCGACAGGGCCCAGTCGACGTTGTTGGCCAGCCACTCCCCCATCCGGCCGTCACGGATGTGCTCGGGGTGCCACCCGATCCCGGCGTTGGCCGCCACCAGCTCGGCCTTCCTCGCCGAGGTCCGGATGTACCAGCTCGGCTTCCCCCAGTAGATGAGGGCGGTACCGCACCGCCAGCAGTGCGGGTAGGCGTGCTCGTAGGGGGCCCGGCGCACGAGGAGCCCGGCCACCTCGAGCCGCTCGAGCACCGCCTCGTTGGCCTGGCGGGCCTGCGTGCCGGAAAGCCAGGGGACGTCCCCGGTGAAGGCGCCGTCGGGACCGACCGGGTTGAGCGTCGGCAGCCCGCAGGCGGCGCCGACCTCGCGGTCGACCTCGCCGAAGGCGGGAGCCAGGTGGACGATCCCCGTCCCCTCGGTCGCCTCGACGAAGGCACCGGGCACGACCCGCCACGCCGAGCCTTCCCACCCGGGGTCGGGCGCGAGGTCGTCGAAGGGGCGCGCGTAGGCAAGGCCGACGAGCTCGCTGCCGGACAGCACGGCCTCTGGCACGGTGCCCTCGCCGAGGACCTGCTCGACGAGGTCGGCGGCCACCACGTCGTCGCCGACCCGCGCGTAGTCGAGCCCGGGGTTGACGGCGAGCCCGGTGTTGGAGACGAGCGTCCACGGGGTGGTGGTCCACGCCACCAGGTTGAGGCCCTCGAGCGAGGCGCGCCCGAGCCGGTCGGCCAGAGCTCGCGTCCGGGCGGCCCCCCGGGGATCGTCCGGGGTGGTCGGCACCGCCTCGCCGGTGAGGGGGAAGCGCACGAAGGCCGAGGGGTCGACGACGTCGCGGTAGACGTCGGGCTGGCCGAGCTCGTGAGAGGAGAGCGCCGTGCCGCAGCGCGGGCAGTAGGGGACGACCTTGATGTCCTCGTAGAGGAGGCCCTGGTCCCAGATGGCCTTCAGGTTGGCCCACACGGCCTCGACGTAGGAGGCGTCGAAGGTCCAGTAGGCGTCGTCGAGGTCGATCCAGTAGCCGATCCGGTCGGTCAACCGCTTCCAGTCGTCGACGTAGTTGCGGACCGACTCGCGGCACAGCCGGGTGAACTCGGCGATGCCGACCTCCTCCTCGATCTGCCGCTTGGCACTGATGCCGAGCTGCTTCTCGACCTCGACCTCGACGGGCAACCCGTGGGTGTCCCACCCCGCCTTGCGGGGCACGGCGAAACCCCGCATCGTCCGGTACCGGCACAGGAGGTCCTTGTAGACGCGAGCCCACACGTGGTGCAGGCCCGGCCGGCCGTTGGCGGTGGGCGGTCCCTCGTAGAACACCCAGCGCTCGGCCCCGGCGCGCAGCTCGACCGACCGTTCGAAGATCCGGTGACGTGCCCAGCGGTCGAGCTCGGCGCGCTCGAGGGCGGTGAAGTCGACGTCAGGGGGGGCCGGGCGGAACAACGGGCGCGTCTCCTCGGATGGCGGGCAAAGCCGACCAGATACTACGGGCGCGGGAGATGGGGGCGGCGATCCGCCGGGCACCGGTCACCCGTCCGAGCACCGCACGACGCCCGCAGGGCGGCACCGGGAGCCGTCCCGGCCGGGAGCGGTCCCGGCCGGTGGCATCCTTCAGACATGGACCTCACCGTCACCCTGGCCGGAGCCTCGGTGCACCTGCTGCCCCTCTCCCCCGACCACGTCGACGACCTCGTGACGGCGGCCACCGAGGACCGGTCGACCTACGCGTACGCGCCCGTCCCCGACGGGCGGGACGCGATGACGGACCTGGTGGCGAGCGCGCTCGCCGCACGCGACCGCGGCGAGCAGGTCCCCTTCGCCACGTGGTCGGCCGCCGAGGGGAGGATCGTCGGCTCGACCCGGTTCCTCCGCCTCCAGCGGTGGGACTGGTCGCAGACCGCCCGGGCGGGCCAGCCCACCGAAGGCGACCCGCCGCTCGGCCAGCGAGGCGAGCTGCCCGACCGCTGCGACATCGGGGCGACCTGGCTCGCCGGGTCGGCCCAACGGACCTCGGTCAACACCGAGGCCAAGCTGCTCATGCTGGCGCACGCCTTCGAAGTGTGGAAGGTCCACGCTGTGGGGATCCAGACGGACGTCCGCAACGACCGGTCGCGCCGGGCCATCGAGCGCCTCGGGTTGCGCCTCGACGGCGTCCTCCGGGTCGAGCAGCCCGCCGTCGACGGCTCGCTGCGCGACACGGCGCGCTACTCGATGACGGCCACCGAGTGGCCGCCCGCCCGCGAGCGCCTCCGAGCCCGCCTGGCGAGCGGCCCCGGCGGTGCCTCCCGTTCGGAGGTCTGACCGGCTCCGGCTCCGGTGGGCGGCTCCGGCGGACAGGGCCGGGGCCGGGGCCCGACGCGCGGGTCAGGCGCGTCCGGAGCCGACGGTGGCGATCCCGCCGTCGACCGGGATCACCGCACCGGTGAGGTAGGCGCCGGCCCGCGAGGCGAGGAAGATGGCCGTCCCGCCCATGTCGTCGGGGCGCCCGATCCGCTTCAACGGCGCGGAGGAGGCGATCTGCTCACCGAACGCCTCGAGCGTGGCTGCCATCATCTTGGACTCGAAGGGGCCCGGGGCGATGGCGTTGACCGTGACGGTCGGGGCGAGGAAGCGCGCCAGGTGGCGGGTCAGCTGGTGGACGGCCGCCTTCGATGCCGAGTAGGCGTAGGTCTCGAGCATGGGCACGTGGATCCCGTCGATCGAGCCGATGTTGATCACCCGGGCCGGGTCCTCCTCGGACCCCGCCGCCCGCAGTGCGGGGGTGAGGAACCGGGTGAGGTGGAACACGCCCTTCACGTTGAGGGCGAGCACGCGCTCGAACGCCGCCTCGTCCGTCTCGGCGAGCGGGGCGCCCCAGGTCGCACCGGCGTTGTTGACCAGGATGTCGAGCGGTCCCCCTGTCGCCTCGGTGACGGCGTCCGCCAGCCGGCGGCACTCGGCCTCGCTGGCGAGGTTGGCGGGCAGCGGCACGCACCGCCCCCGCTGCGACAGCTCCGCGGCGACGGCCTGGCACACATCGGCCTTGCGCGACGAGATGAAGACGGTGGCGCCGGCGTCGACGTAGGCGGAGGCGATCATCAGCCCGATGCCCCGCGATCCTCCGGTGACGAGAGCGGTCTTGCCGGCGATCGAGAACAGTTCCTGAGGTGAGGTCATGGCCCATTGTGGCCCACAGCCCTCCCGAGGCCACGTGCCGGACGCAGCCCCGTGCCGAACCGTTCGGCCGCAGCGCTCACGTCGCCCGGTCGCGGCGGTCGAAGGCCTCCACGGCGACGGCGAGCTCCCCGGCGCCGATGCGGAGCCCGGCGAGCGGCGCGCCGGCGGTCAGGTCGGAGCCCCACAGGACGGCGAGGCCGACCGCCCAGACGCGAGCCGGCGGGGACCTGGCCGTCGTCGGCCGCGGCGTAGAAGGCGAGGAACAGCGCGTCGAGGTCGGGCTCGCGCACGGACAGGTCGAGGAGGTCGCGGCGCGCCAGCTCGCGCACGACGGGGCCGAGGGACCCGGTGACCTCGTGGTGGAAGGCGCCGTCGGCCACCGTTCTCCGGACGACGCCGGGGACGTCCGCGAAGTCCCGGGCGTCGAGGGGGCCTGCGACCCCGGCGTCGACCAGGTGGGCCGAACGTGCCCGGAGCTCCGCGATCCGTTCGACGGTCAGCAGCCGTCCCGACCGGATCAGCCCCACCCGATCGGCGACCCGCCCGACCTCCGAGTGCACGTGCGACGACAGGAGCACCGTGCGACCGGCTGCGGCCGCGTCGCGCATGACCTCGTGGACCTGGTGCTGGGCGATCGGGTCGAGGCCCGAGGTGGGCTCGTCGAGGACGAGCAGGTCGGGCGCGCCCATCAGGGCCGGCACGAGGCCCACCTTCTGGCGGTTCCCCCTCGAGCGGGCGCGAACGGGGCGGTCGAGGTCGAAGGTCGAAGGTGTGCGCGAGCCCGTCGACCTCCGGCCACGGCGGTCCGCCCCGCAGGTGGGCGAAGTGCCCGAGCAGCTCGCGGGCGGTCAGCCGATCGTAGAGGGCCAGGTCACCGGGCACGTAGCCGATCCGCCGACGGATGGCGACGCTGTCGCGCCGAGCGTCGAGACCGAAGAGCTCGACCGTGCCGGCGTCCGGGCTGACGAGGTCGAGGAGGAGCCGGATGGTCGTCGTCTTGCCGGTACCGCTTGGTGACGCGGTCGAGCCGGACCACCGGACCCGGCTCGACGCGTGCAGCGGGGACCGGGTGGTGTGCCACGTCGACACCGGGTGCCACGCCGCGACGCTGCACCGTGCCCTGTCGCTCCACCAGGACCGGAGGTCACCTCGGCGCGAGACCCCCGCCCGACGAGCCAGGCCAGCCCGGCCACGAACGGAGAACGCCCGATCGCCCAGGCGGACGACCTCGCAGGACGTCCCCCTACACTCCGCCCATGCCCTCGCCGTTCCGCCGCCCGGCCGACGCCATGCCGGCCGCCCACGACCACCACACGCCCGAGTGGCTCGTCCTCGCCCTGGTGTGCGTGGCGCAGTTCATGGTCGTCCTCGACATCTCGGTCGTCAACGTGGCCCTGCCCTCGATGCAGCGCAGCCTCCACTTCACCGAGACCAACCTGCAGTGGGTGGTGACCGCGTACGCCCTGACCTTCGGCGGGCTCCTCCTGCTCGGCGGCCGCGCCGCCGACCTGTTCGGGCGGCGGCGGATCTTCTTGGTGGGCCTCGCCTTGTTCACCGGGGCGAGCCTCCTCGGCGGCTTCGCGTCCGATCAGGTCACGCTGGTCGCCGCCCGCGGGCTGCAGGGCGTCGGCGCAGCAGTCCTCTCGCCGGCGACCCTCACCATCCTGACGGTGACGTTCACCGAGGTGCGTGCCCGGGCCCGTGCGCTCGCCGCGTGGAGCTCGGTGGCCGCGGGAGGCGGAGCGGCAGGCGCCCTCGTCGGTGGGCTCCTGACCCAGTACCTGTCGTGGCGGTGGATCCTCTTCGTCAACGTGCCGATCGGGGTCGTCGTCTTCGCCGTGGCCCGGCTCTCGCTCGCGGAGTCGCGCGTCGAGGGGCGGCGCCCGTCCCTCGACGTGGGCGGATCGCTCGCCGTCACGGTCGGGCTCGTCGCTCTCGTCTACGCCATCGTCAACACCGACCAGGTGCCGTGGACCGCCACGTCGACCCTGCTCGTCCTGGCCGCCGCCGTCGTCCTGCTGGCCGGGTTCGTGGTGGTCGAGTGGCGCTCCGACCAGCCCCTCGTCCCCCTCCGCCTGTTCCGCTCGCGGGCGCTCGCCGGCGCCAATGCCGTCATGGTGTGCTTCGGGGCGGCGATGTTCGCCATGTGGTTCTTCCTGACCCTCTACCTCCAGCAGGTGCTCGGCTACAGCCCCCTCGCCACCGGCCTCGCCTTTCTCCCCCAGACGGCCGCCATCGCCGCCGGCGCCATGGTCAGCGGGCGGATCTCGCCGCGCGTCGGGCCACGGCGCATGCTGGTCGTCGGCTCCATGCTCGCCGCCGGCGGCCTGTTCTGGCTCACGTCCATCACGCCGGCGGGCAGCTACTGGGACGGCCCGTTCGTCGGCGGGATGCTGTGCGCGCTCGGGATGGGCCTCGCCTTCACGCCCATCACCCTGGCGGCCACCCTCGGCGTGGCACGTGCCGAGGCGGGCCTCGCCTCCGGGCTCGTCAACACCAGTCGGCAAGTGGGCGCCTCGATCGGGCTCGCCGCGCTCTCGACCATCGCGGCTGACCGGGTCCGCGCCGCTCACCTCGCGCCCGGGGCGAACGGGTTCGCCGTGGCACGGGCGATGACCGCCGGCTACAGCCGGGGGTTCCTGGTCGCGGCGTGCATCGCCGTCACCGGTGGCCTCGTGTCGCTCGTCGTGCCGGCAAGAGGGAAGGCCCCCGCCGGCGGGCACGAGGTGCCCGAGGCGTCGCGGGCACCCGAAGGGGACCTCGAGGACGCTGTGCCCCTGGCGCCGCTCGTGCTCGACTGACGGCGAGCACGAGCTCCGCGGTCCGACCCCCGGGGTCGGCGGCGCCGCCCTTCGCCAGCCGTCAGCAGCGCGGCTCGACGAGCAGGTTCTGGACCGCCCGGCCGATCCGCCCCTGCTCGTCCCACAGCGCCGACTCGCAGGTGCCCACGCCCGGCGTACCGAAGCGCGTCCGCGCCGCCAGGCACACCCACTCGCCCGTCGGCGGCCGGTGGAGGCCGACGGTCAGGTCGGGGTTGATGAAGACGTGCCCGTCGAACTCGAGCTCGGCCGAGATGCCGTTGCCGAAGTCGGCCACCGCGGCGGCCCGCTGCCACGGGCTCACCGTGTGCCCGGCGACGACGGGGCAGCGCAGGCGGAACCACGCCGTCGCCGGCCCTAGGCCGTCGAAGCGCCCCTCGACGAAGCGGATCTCGACCCCGCCGTTGTGGAAGGCGCGGTAGCCGGCATCGAAGCTCGGTGTCGGCCGGCCGTGCTCCCAGCGCGGCGGCGGAGAGTCCTCCTCGACCGTCGCCGCGGCAGTCACGCTGGACACCCGGCGGATCCGCAGGGCGCGAGCCCAGGCGACCTCGGTGCCGCCCGAGGTCACCACGGCGTCGACGAGCTGCACCTTTCGCCCCGGGCGGACGAGGAACGTCGACACCGCCAGGTGCGAGACGGGCACGGGGCGGAGGAGCTCCACGGTGAGGCGAACGAGAGCCAGATCGCCGTCGGGCGCCGCGTCGCGCTCGAGGGCATGGACGATGAGAGCGGCCACGGGCCCGCCGTGGAGCGCGTCGTGGGACCACGGGCCCCGGGCGAGCTCGGTCGGGGCGAAGCCCGAACCCTCGGGCTCGAAGAGCGCGTCCGTTCCCTCTGCCGGCGTCATGGCGCCCGACGCTACGGGGCGCTGGTGCCCGACGCCAACCCCCCTGGGAGCGACGACGCGCCACCGAGGGGGCGTGCGCTGCCGGGTGGCGCGTCGGCACCGGCCCACCTACCATCGGCGGAGGGCACCACCTCGTGCTCGTCGTCGGCCGGCACGCCGGCCGCACAGCCCACAAGGGGGAAGCATGGGAGAGGCGACCGCCGCGATCGACATCGACCGCGGCCCGGACACCGTCTGGGCGGCCATCGGCGACTTCGGGGGGATCGGTGACTGGATGCCGGGCATCGAGTCGTGCCGGGTCGAGGGCGAGAACCGCATCCTCGCCATGATGGGCATGGAGATCACCGAGCACCTGGTGTCCAAGGACGACGCCGAGCGCGTGCTCGTCTACTCCATCGTCGACGGCGTCCCCGTCGAGAGGCACCAGGGGACGATCACCGTCACGGCGTCCCAGGACGGCTCGCACGTGACGTGGCACGTCGACGCCGCGCCCGACGACATGGCCCAGATGATGGGCGGCCTCTACCAGCAGGCGCTCGAGGCCCTGAAGAAGCACGTCGAAGGCTGAGCCCTCGGCGGCACCGTGCCCGGTCCCTCCGATGCTTCGGGTCGGCTCGGCGTCGAGGTCGTCGCCCGGACCACGGCCCCGGTCGAGGTCGTCTGGGACCTCGTCGCCACCGCCGCGCGGTGGACCGAGTGGTCCTTCGTGACGCGGTCCGTGCTCGAGCGCGAAGGGAGCCCCGGTCCCGACGGCGTGGGGGCGCTACGCCGGCTGACCGTCGCCGGCCGCGGGTCGCGCGAGGCCGTCGTGGCCTTCGAGCCGCCCCACCACCTCGGCTACACGATCGTGTCGGGGTTCCCGGTGCGCAACCACCGCGCCGACGTCGTGCTCGAGCCGTCCGACCCGGGTGAAGGCGCCGCGACGGGGGCGGGCACGGTCGTCCGCTGGACCGCCACCTTCGACCCGGCCGTCCCGGGGACGGGCCGCGCCACCGCCCTGCTGATGCGCGCCGTGCTCGGCCGCCTGGCCCGGGCGCTCACCCGCTACGCCGATGCCACGGGGAGCCCTCCGGCCGGGCCTGGCGGGACCGGAAGGTCAGCGGGCGCCTGAACCGCCGCAATGGCCGTCGAGCTCCTCCTGCTCGATGGCGGCCACCTCGGCGACGCGGACGGCATGACGGCCCCCGTCGAACGGCGTGGCCAGGAACACGTCGACGATGTCGAGGCCCAGTTCGGTGGCGACCACCCGGGCCCCGAGGGAGAGGACGTTCGCGTCGTTGTGGCGCCGGGCGTAGCGAGCGGTGTACTCGTCGTGGCACAAGGCCGCTCGCGCCCCGATCACCTTGTTGGCGGCGATGGCCTCGCCCTGACCGCTCCCCCCGACGACGATGCCGACCTCGGCGGCGCCCCGCACGACCAGGCGGGCGACCTCGGCGCAGATCGGGGGATAGTCGACGGGCTCGGACGAGTCCGTCCCGCGGTCGTCGACCACGTGGCCGGCGCCGGTGAGGTGCGCCACGAGCGCTCGTTTGAGCACGAGCCCAGCGTGGTCCGAGCCGATCACGATCTCCATGGCTGCTCCTCCCCGGCGCCGAAGGCCTGTCGGTGCCGGTTCCATGCGAGCGTGCCCGGCCGCCCTGTGACCCGCACGTGTCCGGCTCGCGACACCGGAGCGGCTCCCCCGGCCGAGGTCGTCCCCGACAATGTCGCGTCGTCTCCCACCGGTGCGTCCGCCCACGCCGGGCGCATCGCCGCCACACGCTCGGGGCGCACCCGACCCGCCTCGACGAACCAACGCGCCGCCTCGGCGAGCGCGTCGGGCGCCGGGCGAGAGCGGTACCCGAGCTCGGCACGGGCCCGCCCGTCGTCGAAGGCCATGTGCGTCGTCGCCATCAGGGCCCCCTCGAGCGGCACACGGGGTGCCCGACCGAGGAGCCGGCCCTCGACGAGCTCGGAGACCCGGCCCGCTGCCACCGCCAGGCTGCGTGGGACCCGCCACGTCGGACGGGGTAGTCCGGTGGCGGCGGCCAGGTGGGCGACCACCTCGGCCATCGAGAGGTTCTCTCCCCCCAGGATGTAGCTGCGGCCCGTCCGCCCCCGCTCGGCGGCGAGCACATGCCCCTCGGCCACGTCGTCGACGGCGACGATGTTGAGGGTCGTGTCCACGGTCCCCGGCAGGCGACCGTCGAGGAAGTCGAGCACGGTGCGCCCCGTCGGGGTCGGGCCGGCGTCGCGGGGACCGACCGGAGTGGTCGGCTGCACGAGCACCACGGGCGCGCCTTCGGCGGCGGCGCGGAGGACCTCGTGCTCGGCCACGTACTTCGACTGCTTGTAGGCACCGAAGAGGTGGTCGACGGTCGGGTACGACGTCTCGTCGGCCGGCCGGTCGCGCCGGGCGCCGTGGACCCCGATGGTGCCCACCGTCGACGTGTAGACCACCCGCTCGCACCCAGCCTGACGGGCGGCCTCGAGCACGGCACGGGTGCCCCCGACGTTGACGTCGTAGAAGGCCGCCGGGTCGGGGGCCCAGAAGCGGTAGAGCGCGGCCACGTGGAAGACGACCCGGGCGCCGTCGACGGCACGACGAACGGCAGCCGCGTCGCGTAGGTCGGCCTCGGCGACCCTGACGTCGAGCCCCTCGAGCGTCGGGGCCGGACCGCCCGGCTCCACCATGGCGGTCACGTCGACCCCGCGTGCGAGCAGGTTGCGGACGAGCGCCGAGCCGATGAAGCCGTCTGCTCCGGTCACGACGACGGGCGCGCCGGGAACGAGGAGGGGGGTCGCCCCGTCCCTTCCGGCGATCGCCCCGTTGCTCACGTGCGAGCGGCGGCCACGCGCCGGCGGTCGGAGCGGACCCGCATCGAGTTGCGGACCATCGTCCTGCCCACCTCGGTGAGCACGGTGGAGCGGGCGAGGTCGGTCAGCACGTCGTCGAGGGCGTCGACGAACCGGTCGAGCTCGGCGTCCGAGACGACGAGGGGCGGCAGGAGCTTCACGATGTTGACGTTGTCGGCGGCGACCTGCGTGAGTATCCCGTGGCGATGGAAGAGAGGGACGACGACGAGCTGGGAGAAGAGCCCCTTGCGGGCCAGCTCCATCAGCGAGAAGCGCGCCCGGGCCCCGAAGCCGTGGGGCGGGCCGAACTCGAGGCCGATCATGAGCCCCATGCCGCGGACGTCGTGGAGGAGCTCATGGCGTTGGGCGAGGCCGGCGAGCCGCTCGCGGAAGCGGGCCGAGCTCCGCCGGACCTGGCCGAGGACGTCCTCGTCGTCGAAGACGGAGAGGGTGGCGAGCCCCGCCACCATGGCGAGCTGGTTGCGAGAGAACGTCGAGGAGTGGACGACGGCCCGGTCCATCGAGCTGTAGACGGCATCGAAGACCGGGGTGGTCGTGAGCACCGCGCCCACGGGCACGTACCCGCCCGAGAGCGCCTTCGACACGGTGATGACATCGGGCCGGACGCCCCAGTGCTCGTGGCAGAAGAACTCGCCGGTCCGTCCCATGCCCGTCTGGACCTCGTCGACGACGAGCAGGGCGCCGGAGCGCCGGCACCGCTCCTCGGCCCCGGCCAGGTAGCCATCGGGTGCCACGTTGACGCCCTTGCCCTGGATGGGCTCGACCACGAAGGCGGCGACGTCACCCCGGGCGAGCTCGGCGTCGAGGGCGTCGAGGTCGCCGAAGGGGACCATGGCACATCCGGGCAGGAGGGTGCCGAACCCGGTCCGGAACTCCTTGCCGCCGTTCAGGGCGAGGGCGCCCGTCGTGAGGCCGTGGAAGGCGTGGTCGCAGTAGAGGATGCGGTCCCGCCCGGTCGCGCACCGGGCGAACTTGATGGCCGTCTCGACAGCCTCGGCACCCGAGTTGGTGAAGAAGACGCGCTCGATGGCGTCGTGGGCCCGGGCGACGAGCGCCTCGGCCAGCACGCCGGGCAGCAGGGCGCAGTCGAGCTGCACGAGGTTGGGCAGGTCGGCGTCGAGCGCTTGGCGAAGGGCGTCCTTCACGACGGGGTGCGACCGGCCCAGGGCGAACACGCCGAAGCCTGACAGGAAGTCGAGGTACTCGCGTCCCTCGTCGTCGACGAGGACCGCTCCCTCGCCGCGCACGTACTTGCGGTCGAAGCCCAACGTGGCGAGCACGTCGACCAGGCGTGGGTTCATCACCCGGCGGTGCAGGTCGAACTGCTGGGCTCGGTGCTCCGCCAACACGGCGGCGAGGTCGAACGGCACGGTTCCCTCCGGTCTGGTCGGACGGCGCGCCTCCGGGGCCGGCGGCCGATCGTGGCCCGGTCCCGCGTGGGCGGCCGGTGCCACCGGTCACGGCGGCGCCCCCCAGGGCTTCGTCACGGCGACCCGGGGCAGGCCCAGCGTAGTGGCGCCAACGCGGCCCACCCGATCGAGCCCCGGGCCGGCGCGGTCGATCCCCGGGCCGGCGCGGTCGATCCCCGGGCCGGCGCGCCGGTGTTGCAGCGCGCCACCGGCCGGGGCGAGCCCCGGCCGGTGGACGTAGGACGCCGGCTGCGTGCCGGCAGCGCTGCTCAGACGCCGAACGTCAGACGTCGAACTTCACGACACCACGGATGTTCGTGCCGGCGGCCAGGTCGTCGTAGCCGTTCTGGACCTCGTCGAGCGTGTACTCGTTGGTGATCAGCTTGTCGATCTCCAGCAGGCCGGCCTGGTAGAGGCGGAGCAGGTTGGGGATCTGGACGCGCGGGCTGCAGGAGCCGAAGACCGTCCCGAGGAGCGCCTGGTTGAACATGGCGAAATTGAACAGGTTGAGGGACACCTGCTCCTGGTTGAACGGCGCGATGGCGGTGGCCACGACCCGCCCGTCCTTCGACGAGAGCTGGACGGCCGGGCCCACCAGATCTCCGGTGAGCACCCCGGGGGTCAGGATCACCACGTCGGCCATGCGCCCCTCGGTCAGCTCGGGCAGGAGGAAGGCGGCGTCGAGGATCGATGCCGCGCCGTGGGTCGCGCCGATCTCCTTCGCCCGCTCGACCTTGAAGGGAAGCGGATCGACGGCCACGATCTGGCGTGCCCCAGCGAGGCGCGCCCCCTGGATGGCGCCCGAGCCCACGCCACCACAGCCGACGACGACGACCGTCTCGCCCGGCTTCACCTTGGCGCGGTCGACGGCGGACCCGAAGCCGGTGGAGATCCCGCAGCTGATGAGGGCTGCGGCCTTCAGGGACGCACCGGGGTCGATCTTCACCAGCGAGGCCTCGTGGGCCAGCAGTTGCTCGGAGAAGGTGCCGAGCTGCGTCATCCGGTTGAGCCGCTGGTCGCCGAGGTGGTGTCGCCACTGCCCGTCGCTCATCATGGGCCCGGCGAGCGTGCTCATCCCGAGGTCGCAGAGGTACTGACGGCCCGACGCGCACCAGAAGCAGTGGCCGCAGGCCGGGATGAACGACATGGCGACGTGGTCGCCCTCGGCCAGCGTGTCGACCCCGGGCCCGACGCGGGTGACGACACCGGCCCCCTCGTGGCCGCCGACGATGGGGAACATCGAGTCGACGCCGAAGACGCCGAGGACCTCGGGCGCCGCGCTGATGTCACCCGTGCGCAGGTGCTCGTCCGAGTGGCACATGCCCGCGTAGGCCATCTGGACGACGACCTCGTGGGGCCCCGGGTCCGCCACCTCGATCTCTTCGACCTTCCACGGCTCGTGGAGCCCGGTGCAGACGGCGGCTCGAGTCTTCATCGGCGATGTCCTCCCCTGTGTGTCGGCCGGAGGCGGCGACCGCGTCGACACTGGCCCCCCGGATCGGCGGCAGCCGCCGCCGTCCCGCTCAGCATCGCGCCGGTGGCACCGCTGCGCCAGCAGCCACTGGCTCACCTCGCGGGGGGACCGCCGGCGTACCGGCAGCGGGCACGAACGGCGCCTCACGCGCACCCGGCGGCGAGGATCCGGAACGCCTCGTCGAGACAGCGGTCGAGGTCCTCGTCGGGACGCGCCGCCCACACGGTGAACGCGGCGAGGGCCGCGCCCAGGCAGGCCCGGGCGACCGTCTGGGGCCCGAGCTCGCCGGGGTCGGCTCCGAGCCGCCGGGCGGCGAACTCGGCGACGACGTCGCACCAAGCCTGGTACTGGACGGCCGAGTGGGCGACGAGGGCAGGAACGGTGGCGGTCAGCTCGATCCGGGTACGCAGCTGGTCGAGCTCGCCCGCGCCGAACCGGTTGGTGGCGACGACGGCCGTACGGACGACGTCGACGATCGGCAGGCCCTCGGGCGCCCGGCGGAACCGTTCGCGCAGCCGCTCGAGCTCGGCGTCGAACTCGCCCCAGACCACGTCGGCCTTGGTGGCGTAGTAGCGGAAGAACGTGCGCCGGGCGATCCCCGCGGCATCCGCGATGTCGTCGACGGTGGTCGCCTCGAACCCGTCGCGGGCGAAGAGCCGCAGGGCGACCTCGGCCAGGCGAGCCCGGGTGGTGCGCGGCCGTCGGCCTCGCACCCCATCAGCGGGACCGACGGGCCGGCCCGGTTCGTCGTGCATGGGGCTCCCATTCTGGCATCGAGTGCACTAATATGACCGCGACCGCTCCGGCACCGGCCGGCGCACGCTGCGAGCACACCGGAGGCCGCCATGACCGATCCTGCCATCGACACGACGACGGACGCCCGCAGCCAGGGCGAGGACCCTCGTGACGCTGCCGACGACGCCGCTCTCGTCGAGGCCGACCTCATCGTCGAGGACGTCTCGATCGACGGCATGTGCGGCGTCTACTGAGCTGCACCCCGGTCGGATGCCCCACGCCCACGCCCCCGCTGCCGAGGCGAGCTCGGCCACGGTCGCGGCCGACGTCTTCGACGCGGGGGCGCCGTGGCAGTTGCACCCCCAGGTGTCGTTGCGCCCCGAGCCCTTCGGTGCCCTGGCCTACCACTTCGGGACGCGCCGGCTGTCGTTCCTCAAGACCCGCCGGCTCGTCGACGTCGTCGAGGCGCTCGCCGCCCACCCTGACGCCCTCGGGGCCTGCGACGCGGCCGGGGTGACGGCCGACGAGCTCCCCGTCTACCGCCGGGCCCTCGCCTCGCTGGCCGGATCGGGGATGATCTGCCGGCGCGTGCCCCCACCCGAGGGCACCGTGGCGGCCAGAGCCGCCGGCACGGGGAGCGGCACGGCCGCGGGGACCGGGACGTGAGCGCCCCGCCGCCGGGCTCCGCCCCCGCCCGCCTCGTCGACCTCTTCGAGACGGGGCTCGACGCGCCGATCTGTTTGACCTGGGAGCTGACCTACGCCTGCAACCTGGCGTGCGTGCACTGCCTGTCGAG
>JAJZJT010000039.1 GCA_021809995.1 Actinomycetes bacterium | reverse complement strand
GGAGCCCGGAGCCCGGAGCCCGGAGCCCGGAGCCCGGAGCCCGGAGCCCGGAGCCCGGAGCGAACCTCAGACGAGCGAACCTCAGACGAATCGGGCGGCCGCGTCGCGGACCATCGAGGGGTAGCCACCCCCGAAGAGGACGGCGTGGACGAGGAGCGGCACGAGCTGGAAGAGCGGCTGGCGATCACGCCAACCGTCGGCGAGCGGACGAACCTCGTCGTAGGCGCTGAGCAGCCGGTCCGGGACGGGACCGAAGAGCGCCAGCATGGCAAGGTCTTCCTCGGGGTGACCACCGTGCACGGACGGGTCGATGACCCAGGCCCGACCGTCGGCACCCCACAGGACATTGCCCCACCACAGGTCGCCGTGAAGCAGGGCGGGCGCCTCGGGTGGCAGGAGCTCGGGGAGCCGGTCGACCACGGGGAGCACGGCGCGCTCGAGGTGTGCGGTTCGGGCGAGCTCGGCGAGCCGGTGGCCGTAGAAGGTCGGTGCGTCCTCGCCTTCGGCCGCCGTCACGCGACACGCCCCGATGGACGAGGACCCGCCACCCCACGTGACGTGCGGCCAGAGGTGCAGCTCGGCGAGCGTGCGACCGAGCTCGACCTCGTGGGCGGGCGTACGGGGACCGGTCGCCACCCAACTCGTGACGAGGACGTCCACGTCGGCGTGGACGACTTCGGGTACCGCAGGGGCGCTCGGGACCGCGCCGAGCTGACGCAGGCCCGCTGCCTCGTCGGCCACTCCGCTGCCGTGCTTGACGGCGTACGGGCGTCCCCCGGCCGTGACCCGCCACACCCCGGTGCCGAGCGGCGAGCGCTCGGTGACGGGGCCGAGCCGGTCAGCGACCGTAGTCAGCCAAGTAGGCGACGAGCCCACGGCAGGCACGCTCGATCAGGTCGAGGGCGTGGTCGAAGTCGGCGTCCGGCCCGCCCCACGGGTCGGGGACCTCGGCGTCGTCGGGCCCGGTGCCGGGGTCGAACGACCGGAGGAGCGCGACGTGCGGAGACCCAGAGCTGCCCGCGCCGAGCAACGACGGCACCGGAGGGATCGCGCCGTCGCCCCCACCAGGAGGCGTCCGGGGCACCTCGGCCCGCAGGCCTTCCATCAGGAGGTCGGCAACGGCGAGCTCGGTGACGCCGGCCGGTCCGGCCAGGCGGCGGACGTCGGCGAGGTTGGCCTGGTCGGCACAGAGAACGAGATCGAGCCGGACGAGGTCACGACGCTGGAGGTGCCGCGCCCGGTGGTGCCCGGCAGGCCAGCCGCGCCGGCGCAAGGCGGCGTCGGCCTGGGGGTGGGCGCGCTCGCCGACGTGGTAGGCGGCAGTCCCGAAGGACTCGACCGACACGAAGTCGGCCAGCCCTGCCTCGCGCACCAGTGCGCCAGCCACCGACTCGGCCATCGGCGACCGGCAGATGTTCCCCAGGCAGACCATCGCGATGTCCATGGCCGGTCCAGTCTCGCAGGAAGGAGCCGCAGCTCCGGTCGAGGAGGCCGGGATCGGGTCGGGCGAGTGACGAGCTCGTCGTCACGATGCTCCGACGGGTCGGCGGGAACGAGGGCGTACACCTGCATGGCCTCCTCGAGCCGTCCCGCAGTCGAGCTCGATGCCGCCTGCGGTGCCGAACAGGCCCACGTCGAGCACATAGGAGCCCGATGGTCGAGCCCTCCACCCGATGGCGGACGATCCGCTCGGGTCGTAGCCGCAGGTGCCGACGCCGGTACCTGGCGTCGACGTGCCGTCCGTGCCGGCGACCATCGTGCCGGCGACCATCGTGCCGGCGACCATCGTGCCGGCGACCATCGTGCCGGCGACCGGGTAGGCGAGGCAGATCACGTTCTCGTTGGCGTCGTAGTCGCAGACGACCTCGGCATCGGCACCGCCGGTCACACCCGCGACTCGCCCGTGGAGGTCGTAGGTGGTGGTGGTCTGCGAGCTCTGACCTGCGGAGGGAGTGGGATTCGAACCCACGGAGACCGAGGTCTCGCGGCTTTTCAAGAGCCGTGCATTCGTCCGCTCTGCCATCCCTCCTGGCCGCGGTCAGGGTAGCCGGGAGAAGCGACGGGGGCAGGCGAGACCGACGAGCGCCAACGCGCTCCGCCTACCTCGAGTGGAAACAGGCGGCACGGCGCTCTCAGCGCGACGTGCCGGGGTCCACCCCATGGCCGATCTGGGCCCGTATGCCGTCCATCCACGCCTCGGCCTCCCGCCACGCCGTGCCGGCCTCGCGCCTAATTGCGGGGCCAGCCTCGCCGGCGGCCGGGTAGGACCCGAGGAACTTGACGTCAGCCTGCTCGGCGTGGAGGGCCCGGAGGCAGTCGGCGACCACCTCGTCGGCGACATGCCCATCGAGGTCGAAGACGAAGCAGTAGTCGCCGAGCGCCCGCTTGGTGGGCCGTGACTCGACCTTGGTCAGGTTGATGTTGCGAGCCGCGAATTGGCCGACGATGCCGTGGAGGCTGCCGGGGCGGTCCGCGTGCTGGAAGCAGACGACCGTCGTCCGGTCGTGCCCTGTCGGCTCGGGAATGCCGTGGGTCGCCACGGCGACGAAGCGCGTCTTGTTCCCTTGGTGGTCCTCGACGTCCTCGGCCACGATCTCGAGCCCGTAGAGGCACGCGGCGAGACGCGGGGCGATCGCTGCCGTCACTCCCGTGGCCAGCGCGTCGCCGGCCGTCCCGACTCGGCGGGCCGCCTCGGCGGTCGACGTGGTCGCCACGAGCTCGGCCTTGGGCAGCGTCGCGGCCAGGAACCTCCGGCACTGCGCCGTCGCGACCGGGATTGAGGCCACCTCGCGGACGCCCGCCAGCGAGCAACCCGGCCGTGTCATCAGGTGGAGGTGGATGTCGAGCTCGACCTCCCGCTGGATGAGGAGGTTCGAGTCGAAGACGAGGCTGTCGAGCGTGTCGCGCACAGTTCCCTCGATGGCGTTCTCGATCGGGAGGAAACCGAGGTCGACGTCGCCGCGCTCGGTTGCGTCGAGGACCTCGGCGAGGGACGGGAGCTCGACGAGCTCGGTCGCCGCGTAGTCCTCTTGCGTCAGCAGCGCCTCCTCGGTGAAGGTCCCCTTCGGCCCGAGGAAGCCGATGCGCAAGGGTGCGGTGCCGGCCATAGACGGGCAGGATAGTGAGCGCCATGGACGAACCGGCCATCATCCAGCTGATCGACGACATCCGCTCGGGGGCGTGCCCCCCCGACGAGGCCCTCCGGAGGCTGCGGCGCCTGCCGTTCGCCGACCTGGGCTTCGCCCGCGTCGACCACCACCGCGGCCTGCGTCAGTCCTTCCCTGAGGCCGTCTACGCCCAAGGCAAGTCGCCCGAGCAGTGTTCGGCCATCGTCGGCGAGTTGCTCGCCACGCCGCTGACGGCCACCACGGCCACCCCTCACGGCGCTCTCAGCCGGTCGGGCAGGTCAGACGGCGAGCTCGACGACCTGCCAGACCAGCACGGCAGGCCTGTCGGACCCCCGGTCATCTTGACCCGAGCCGACGCTGAGCAGGTCGCGCTCGTCTGCCGCGACCACCCGGGCGGCTCGGTGACCGAGACGGGCCAGGCGACCGGCGGGGACCGGCGTCGCGGGACGCTCTCGACAGTGGTGTGGCGACCGGCACCGGCGCGTACGGCCCGCGTCCTGGTGGTCACGGCCGGCACCTCCGACCTGCCGGTCGCCCACGAGTGTGCGGCGACGCTCACCGCTCTCGGCATCCGCCCCACGGTGCTCGCCGACTGCGGCGTCGCCGGCGTCCACCGGCTGCTGGCGTCGGCCGACGAGCTCGCCGAGGCCGACGCGGTCGTCGTCGTGGCCGGCATGGAGGGCGCGCTGGCCAGCCTGGTCGGCGGGATCACCCCGGCGCCTGTGGTCGCCGTCCCGACGAGCACCGGCTACGGCGCCGGTCTCGAGGGCGTCACCGCGCTCCTCGCCATGCACGCCTCGTGCGCCGCCGGTCTCGCCGTCGTCGGTATCGACAACGGCTTCGGTGCCGCCTGTGCCGTAGCCCGCATGCTGCCGTGACGGCCACAGGGCACCGGGAAGGCCGGGGAACCACCGGCAGACACAGCGGCGAGCAGCGGGGCGGCGGGGCGCGGGCCACCGGGGAAGACGGCGGCGAGACCGTCGCGTGGTTCCACTGCTTCGCAGGCATCGCCGGCGACATGGCCCTCGCCAGTCTCCTCGACGCCGGTGCCGACCTGGACGCGGTGCGGTCGCTGCTGCGGGCGCTTCCCTTCGATGGCTGGGACCTCGCCGTCGAGCACGTGCTGCGAGGAGGGCTGGCGGCGACCCGGGTCGTCGTCTCGGTTACCGACGAGGCACGGAGCCGCTCCTATCGCGAAGTCGTCGCCCTGGTGGAGCAGGCCGTGCTCCCCGAACGAGTCCGCGACCGGTCGATCGCTGCGCTCCGCGCCGTGGCCACCGTGGAGGCGCGCCTCCACGGGATCCCGGTCGATGACGTCCACCTCCACGAGCTCGGCGGGCACGACACCGTGGTCGACGTGGTCGGCACGATGGCCGCCCTCGAGGTGCTCGGGGTCGACCGCGTCGAGTCGAGCCCCGTCGCCGTCGGCCTCGGCACGGTGCGGGCGGCCCACGGCGTCCTACCCAACCCGGCGCCTGCGGTCGTGGCACTGCTCACCGGTGCCCCGACCTGGGGCCGCGACCTCGGGGTCGAGCTGACCACGCCGACCGGGGCGGCCATCGTGGCGACGCTCGCCGAGCAGTTCGGACCGTTGCCGCCCGTGTCGATCGCGGCGAGCGGCTTCGGTGCGGGTACTCGTGAGCTCGAGGAGCTGCCCAACGTCGTCCAGGTCGTCGTGGGGACGGCGACCGGATCGGCGGTGCCCGGCCCACGGGGCGGTGCCGGCGGAGGTGTGGGGGCAGGCGGGGATGCGGGGGCGGGCGAGGTGGCCGGCCTCGGGAGCGGGAGCGGGAGCGGGAGCGGGCAGCCCGTCTACCTCCTCGAGACGAACCTCGACGACGCCACCGGCGAGCAGCTGGCCCACGCCGTCGTCACCCTGCTCGAAGCGGGCGCCCTCGACGCCTGGCTCACGCCCGTCGTCATGAAGAAGGGCCGGCCAGGCGCCGTGGTGCACGTCCTCGCCGACGTCGCCGACGTCGCTCGGCTCCGGGGCGTGCTCCGCACCGAGACGGGGAGCTTCGGGGTCCGGGGCATGATGCTGGAACGCTGGCCGGTGACGAGGCGGTTCGAGACCGTCGAGGTCGACGGCCATCCCGTCCGGGTCAAGGTCGGCGCCGGGCGGGCGAAGGCCGAGCACGCCGACACCGTCGCCGTCGGCCGCGCCACGGGCCGCCCTGCCCGCGAGGTCGCCGCCCGGGCCGAAGCCCGGTGGCACGCAACGAGGGACGGCGAGGCGAACGCCTGAGGCAGAAACCAGTCGGGGGAGCGCACCCCGACGCACGGCGCACCCCGACGCACGGCGCACCCGGGGCGCTGGTCGGAGACGGGGCGCGTTCGGCGGGAAGAGCCGCTCGCGGTCGAGGAGACCGGCCTTTCGCGGGTACCAGGCCCACCGCAGACATCGGGTCCGCCCCGGGCAGCAGGCTCGATCAGGACGACGGCGAGGCCAGCGAGAGCCGGGGCGGTCCGGCGCGGCTGCTCCCGCGACGGTAAGGCACGAGGCGACCCACCCAACAGACCCAACAGACCCGAAAGGCGCGCCCCTCGGGCGTGCTCAGGCGCGCTGCCCAGGTGGTGAAGGTTGGAGCCAGCACCACCGCCCGTCGTCACGCTCGAGCCGGTAGCCGTGGTGAGTCTTCAGGTAGTGGTGCCAGTGGCACAGGCGGGCGAGGTTCGCGAGCTCGGTGGGCCCGCCGTCGGAGAACGGAAGCAGGTGGTCGACCTCGAGGTGCTCGGCGACCTCGCACCCCGGGACGACGCACGTCGGGTCGCGCTCGACGAGGGCCCGACGCACCGCGGCGGGGATCGTCCTCCCCCGGTGCGCCACGGCGGTCACGTCGACGCCGTCGGTCACGAGCACGCTGAGGACCGCGTCGGTGGCCAACCGGCGGGCCACGTCGACGGGGATGGGCCCGACACCAGGGATCTCGCAGAGCTCGCCCGGCTCGGCATGGCCACGTACGAGCGCTGCATGGTCCACCCGGACGTGCACCATGACTTCGGGACCCTGGACTTCAGGACCCTGGACTTCAGGACCCTGGACTTCGGGACCCTGGCCGTCCGCGGTCGCCGTCGAATGTCCACTCGCCGCCGGGCAGGCCGAGCCCGGCGCCACGCCCGGACCGGCCACCGCTGCACCCTCGCGCCCGCGCCGGGTGCTGCCGGGCATGCGGCGACGGGCCAGCGCGACGAGAGCGTCGGCTGCGATGGCTCGCTCGGGCTCGGACACCCCCGCCTTGCGGGCCTCGGTCGTCAGGCGAGCCACCTCGGCCCGGATGGCGACGAGCACCCGGGCGCCGTCGTCGGGCGCGAGCCGAGCGTCGAAACGGACGCCCCCGTCGTGCTCCGTCCAGTGACGCAGGTAGCGTGAGCGGTGGACCTGCTCGTAAGAGGCCCGCTCGTCACGGGCGGCGGCCTCGACGCGTCGGCACCGGAGACGCAAGGTGTTGAACGGTTCGGTGGCGGCCGCGTCGACGAGCGAGCGCTCGGCTCCGGGCTGTGCCGCCGCCGCGCCGGCGATCACCGTCGCCTGGGCATGCGAGAGCCTCCCCTGACGCAGCGCCTGGTCCGTCGCCGGCAGCGACGGGAGCCGGCGCGCCGTCTCGAGCGTGTCGATGGCGGGCCCGAGACCCGTACCCGTGGCCTGGGCGATGTGCGCCGCCGCCGAGCGGTGGCCAGTGCGCTGCCAGACGTTCGAGACCTCGACCCGGCGGGCCACCAGGATGCGACCGCCGGCCGCGAGCTTCTCGACCTCGGCGAAGCAGGTGAGCAGCGCGGCGGCGTCGCTCCCGCCTACCCGGTCGGGGTCGAGGTTGGAGACGACGGCCCGGAGGTCGTCACGCAGGCACTGCACCCGGTCGAGGAGCATGGGACGAGCATGACATGAGGGTGTACCAGATGGACTGGGATGACCCATCTCGAGTGGACCGGTCACGGTGGTCGCTCGCGACCCACCGGGTGCACCACCCGCCCGTGCGCTGCCGGGCGGGGGCGCCCGGCGTGTCGTCCGGAGAGCTGGCGGTGTGCCGGGTGGTCAGGGGCAGCTGCGCCGGACGCCTCAGTCGGCGGCAGCCGCCAGGGTCTCGGCGAGCGCCGGGTGGACGAGCATCGAGTCCACGATGTCGGCGACCTTCAGCCCGGCCGTGACGGCGACGGCGAGCACCGAGATGAGCTCGGCGGCGTTGCGCCCCACGATCGACCCGCCGAGGACGACCCCGGTGGCGGGGTCCGAGACGATCTTGACGAACCCCCTCGGATCGTTGTCGATGAGAGCACGGGCACTCGACGCGAACGGGACCTTCGTGACGCGGATCTTCCGCCCCTCGGCGAAGGCGTCGGCCTCGGCCAGGCCGACGTCGGCGATCTCGGGCTCGGTGAAGATAGCGGACGCCGCCTTGTCGTAGTTGAGGTGGCGGTGGGCCACGGAGTGCCCGCCCACCACGTGCTCGGCGACCTTGCGCCCCTGCATCATGGCCACCGACGACAGCGGGAGCTTCCCCGACAGGTCCCCGGCCGCGTAGATGTGGGGCACGTTGGTCTGGCAGTGGTGGTTGATCGGCACGTACCCAGAGCCGTCGACCTCCACGCCGGCCGTCTCGAGGCCGAGCTCCTCCGAGTTGGGCACCGACCCGATCGCCAGGAGCGCATGGGAGGCGACCACCGACCGCCCGTCGTCGCACCGCACGACAACCCCAGGTCCGGAACCGCCACCACCGTCCCAATCGCCGATGTCGCCCACCCGGTCGACGCCCACGGCGCGCGCGCCCTTCAGGAGACGAACGCCCCGTCGCAGGAAGTCCTCCTCGAGCACGGCGGCGACCTCGGGGTCCTTGCGCGGCAGGACCTGCTGGCGGCTGACGATCAGCGTCACCTGGCAGCCGAGGGACTCGAACATGTGCACGAACTCAACGCCGGTGACGCCCGATCCCACGACGACGAGGTGCTCGGGCAACGCCTTGGGCGGGTAGGCGTCACGCGTGGAGAGCACCCGGTCTCCGTCGAGGTCCGCCCAGTCGGGGATGCGCGGCCGGCTGCCGGTGCAGACGAGGACGGCATCGGCGTCGAGCCGACGCGTCCCGTCCGCCGCGTCGACCACGACGGTGTGGGGGCCGTCGAGGCGTGCGGCCCCCCGGACGAGCTCGACCTTCTGGCTGAGGAGGATGTCGGTCGTCGATCCCTCGAGGTGCTCGGTGATGCCGGTGATCCGCGCCGCCAGGGCGGCGAGGTCGAGGTGCCCTCCGGCGTGGGAGACGCCCATCCCAGCGATGCGCGAGAGGGCGCTCATGGCTCCGCCGGTGGCGATCATCGCCTTGGACGGGACGCAGTCCCAGAGGTTGGCCGCGCCGCCCACGACGTCCCGCTCGACGAGGACGACGTCGACACCGAGGCGTGCCGCGGTCGTCGCCGCCTCGGTTCCTGCAGGGCCGCCGCCGATGATGACGAATCGCATTGGATCAGGCTACGTGCCCCGGACGTGGTGCCCGGAACGTGCTCCCGGCCTGGCACGCGGGCAGGCGGGGCCCGGCCGAGCCGAGCGCTGCCCGCGTCGCGGGCGCCCTGGCCAAAGACGGGGTCCACCGAGCACCCTGGATGCCACGCCGATGGTGCTCGCGGCGACTACCCTCTGGCCCGGCTGACCCCGCTCGCCGCCACGAGCCGCTCCCCAGGACCGTCGAGGAGACCATCCATGCACCGCCCCCACCGCCCGCTGCGCCCGGCGCTCGCCACTGTCGGGCTCGTGCTGCTGGCCGCCGCCGTGCTCGCCGCCTGCGGGTCGTCGTCGCCCTCGGCAGCGAGCTCGTCCGGTGCCGCCAGCCGGTCGTCGGCCTCCACCTCGCCCAGCACGACGGCCGCGGGGTCCGGCGCCGCGGCCACCGGCGGCTCGGCGAGCACGTCAGCGATCGGCACCATCAGCGATCCGTCACCGGCCGGCACCTTCGGCAAGGAGCCGACCGTCGTCGTGCCGCCGGGGCCGCCGCCGACCCAGCTCGAGGAGGCCAACCTGATCACGGGGACGGGCGCCACCGCGAAGGTGGGGGACACCGTCACCGTCCAGTACGTGGGCGTTGCCTACTCCACGCACAAGGTCTTCGACGCATCGTGGAACCGGGGCCAGCCCTTCACGTTCACCCTCGGTGCCGGCCAGGTCATCAAGGGCTGGGACCAGGGCGTCGTGGGCATGAAGGTCGGCGGCCGCCGCGAGCTGATCATCCCACCGCAGCTCGCCTACGGGGCAGCCTCTCCGGGAGCCGGGATCGCCCCGAACGACACGTTGATCTTCGTGGTCGACCTCGTGTCCGTGGGGTGACCCCACCGGCTCGGGCCTCGACCGGCTCGGGCCTCGACCGGCTCGGGCCTCGACCGGCTCGGGCCTCGACCGGCTCGGCTTCCCCCGCCCCCCGACCGCCGCCCGCCGCCCGCCGCCCGCCACCCGCTCAGTCGACTTCGCCGCCGTCGCCGTCGCCGACGCCGTCGAGATGGGCGATGTCGTTGTACCCACGCACCGTCCAGCGGTCCTGGTCGACCACGAGCCGTGAGATGGAGGCGTTGTCGACGCCGACGAACGCGAACGGCCGCGCACCGGTCGCCTGGGCCAGGATGGACCCGATCACGCCGCCGTGGGTGAACACCGCCACCGTCCGGCCCGGGAACGCCCCGACCACCCGGTCTGCCCCGGCACGCACCCGCCGGGCGAAGTCCTCGTTGCGCTCAGCCCCGGGGATCACGTCCCAGCGCTCCTCGGAGAACATGCGCACGGCCACGGGGTCACGGTCGGCGATCTTCTGGCGGAAGAGGCCGCCCTCCCACTCGCCCAGGTGGACCTCACGCAGGTCGTGCTCGACGAGCGGCTCCAGACCGAGCGCGCCGAGGAGCGGCGCGGCAGTCTCGGCCGTCCGCCGCAGCGGCGTCACGACGACGCCGTCGATCCTCACGCCTGCCAGGCGCTCGCAGACGGCCTTCGCCTGTTCGTGACCCTCTGGAGCGAGCGGCGGGTCGCTGTGCACGCCGAGCGCCGGGAACTCCCGTCCCTCCTCGGCCGCAGCCGATGCCCCGTGGCGGACCAGCAGCAACTCGGTGGCACCGGGCGGGACTCGGTAGATGCGCTGAGGGAAGCGCCGCACTGCCTCAGGCACCCTGGTACCTGTAGACGTTGGTCTGCCGGGCTTGGAAACCGAGCCGCTGGTAAAGACGGTTGGCCGCCTCGCGGCTGGGCCGGGACGTGAGGTCGACCGACGTCGCGCCGGCCGCCGCAGCCTGGGCGAGGGCAGCCTGCACGAGAGCCTCGCCGACGCCTCTCCCCCGTGCTCGCTCGTCGACCACGACGTCCTCGATCCACGCCCGCACGCCGGTGGGGAGGCGGAACAGGGCGAGGGTGAGCGAGCCGACGACCCGGTCGCCGCGGGCGTCGCCGTCGTCGTGGCCAGGCCCATCGGCAGGCCCGCCGGCAGCAGCAGCACTTCCGTCGGCGACCGACCCGTCGGTCAGCTCGGCGACGAAGAGCGTGGTGGCATCCGACCCGACGATGGCGGCGAGCTCGGTAGCCGTGGGGGGCGGAGCCGACGAGGACAGCTGGGGAACGAGGCGTGCGATGGCGGCAACGAGCGTGTCGGTCACGGCGTCGATGGCGACGACGCGCACCACACCCTGGTGGCCGTCGTCGGCATGGGCGCTCACGGTCGAGCAGTGTACCGACCGCGGGTGGCGCCGAGGACCGCCGCTCTTGCTCGCGGAGAGCGTCCGCGTCGCCCCGGTCGCTGCCCTATGACGTGCCGGGCGCAGAGGGAGGGACGCCGCCGGCCTCCGGCCGGTCAGAGCTGATCGGGGTCGCCTCGCCAGGTCGGGAGCCGCACCGAGTCGTAGAGCACCTCGACGGGCTCCCCCGCCAAGGCGGCGAAGACGTGGTCCCCCCACCGCTCGGCTCCGGCGAGCGGCGCGGGAAGGCGGTCGGGCGCGAACCAGCCGACGTCCGCGCACTCGAGCGGATGGGGACGCAGCTGCCCGCCCACGGGTCGGCACTGGAAGACGAGCGAGTACAGCGGCACCCGGCTGATGCCGAGACGGAGCCCGTCGAGCACGGCGATGAGCCGGACCACCTCGACCTCGATGCCGGTCTCCTCCTCGACCTCCTTCACCACGACCTCGGCCGCCGAGTAGCCCACGTCGGCCCAGCCCGTCGGGTAGAGCCACACGCCCGAGTCGGCCCGCTTGATGAGGAGGATCTCCCCCTTCTCGTTCCCGACGGCGGCGCCGACAGCGACCTTGGGCGTCACGTACCCCGGGACGCCCTCGCCGACCGACCGCAGCCACTCCTCGACCTTGCCCTCGACGTCCTCGCCGTCGCCACCACCCTCGTCGGCGGTGGCGCGGATCTCGGCGGCGACGCGGAGGACCTCCTCGAACCGCTCCTGCTCGTAGAGGGACTTCGTGAAGCCGAGGCCCGTGCGGGCGATGCCGGCGAGGGCCTCGCTCCAGCGCAGCAGCTGCTTGGTCGAGGCCTGGCGCTCCACGGAGCCGACGCTACCGGATCGGCGCGCTTCGGTCTTCCTCAATCCGCCCACCATCGCAGCCCGGACCGGCCGCCCGCCCCGGCACCGCACGGGCCTCGACGGGAGGACCCGCGTGCCAGGGCGAACACCCGATGAGCCACAATGTGGCGTGCCCGTCAACGAAGTGTGCCGCCACTACATCATGCAGACGACGAGCAGGAACGAGAAGCTCGAGAAGTGCCGGATGGGCGCCAACGAGCACCTGCCGTTCGGCTGCCCGGACGGCTGTGTCTTCTTCGAGCCCCGCAAGGTGTCGGGCGCGGGGTGGACGATCCGCCCCGGGGGCGCCTGACCGGGAAGCCTGACCGGGGCGCCGGACCGGGAACCGGGCACGCCCTCGCGGTCCGGGCGCCCCATCAGAAGCCCGACCAGAAGCCCGATCAGCTCTCGACGATGTCGCCGAGCAGGTCGACCTGGACGCCCTCGCTCCGCAACCAGTCGAGGGCCCGGTCGACGGTCTCCGGATCGCCGTCGAGCTCGCAGATCATCCATCCTTCGTGCTCGCTGACGTCGGCACGGCGGATGTTCGCCACCACGCCCAGCTCGCTCACCAGGCGCGCCACGATCGGCTGGCGGACCAGTTCGTCGGGAAAGGTCAGTCGTACCCGGACACCGATCACGGTTCGGCTCCTCCCCGGTTGGGACGGGCGGCTGCCGCCGCACCACGGACTGCTGCGGACGTCACGGCACCTGCGCCGGGCTCGCCCACCCCGGCCTCCAGGACCCCGCCACCGGCCACCAGCGCGTCGTTCAGGTTCCCCGACCGCAATCCGTCGAGGTCGAGGGTCACGTACCGGTAGCCCGCGGCATGCACGGCAGCGGTGACCCTCGCACGCTGCTCGACCAGCCGTGGAAGGTCGGCGATGGGCACCTCGAGGCGCGCCGTGTCGCCGTAATGGCGCACCCGCAGGTCGCGCAGTCCCAGCGAGCGCAGGGCCTCCTCGGCACGCGCCACCGAGCGCAGCGTGCCGATGGTCACCGGCGTCCCGTAGGGGACACGCGAGGCGAGGCAAGCGGCGGCCGGCTTGTCCCAGGTGCGCAACCCGAGCGCGCGCGACCACTGCCGCACGGCGTCCTTCGTGAACCCAGCGGCGACGAGCGGGAAGCGAGCCCCCGCTTGAGCGGCCGCCTGCTGACCCGGGCGGTGGTCGCCGAGGTCGTCGACGTTGACGCCGAGCACGACGGTGGCCGCGGCGCCGCCCGGAGCAGCTGCCTGCTCGTGCTCGACGATCGGGTCGAGGGCTGCCATCAGGGCGGACTTGCAGTGGAAGCACCGGAGCCCGTCGTTGGCCGTGTACGCGGGGTCCGCCAGCTCGTCGGTCACGACCTCGCGCCAGCGCAGCCCCCACTCGTCGGCAAGGGCGCGGCACGTCGCTCGCTCGGTCGGTGCGAGCGACGGCGAGACGGCAGTGGCGCACAGCACATGCTCGGGACCGAGGGTGTCGGTCGCCACCCAGGCCAGGAACGCCGAGTCGGCACCACCACTGAAGGCCACCACGACGTGGCCGAGCTCCCGGAGCTCCGCTCGGAGCCGACCCAGGGCATCGTCGCCGTCCAGCCCGGCTCCGGCGGCACCGGAGCGGAGGCCGACCCGACCTGTCGACCGAGCGCTGTCATCGGGAGCGAACGCCGACGCGGTGGTGCTCACCCGAGGACTCGGTGCAGGACCACGTCCAACGGGGCGACCATCCCCGTCACGAAGGGCCCGAACTCGCCGAAGCGGGCCGAGCCCTCGTCGAAGCGCATCACGTAGACGCACTCCTTCAGGTCGTCCGGGTGGACCCCGAAGAGGGTGACGCCCCACTCCCAGTCGTCGAGACCCGCCGAGCCGGTGATGACCTGCAGGATGCGCCCGGCGAACGTGCGGCCCACGGCGCCGTGGCCGTACATGAGCTCCTTGCGCTCGTCGTAGGGGAGCGAGTACCAGTTCGAGCCCGCGACGTCGCCCCGCCGCTTCGACATGGGGTAGAAGCAGATCGCCGGCTTGCCTTCGGGCGGTAGCCGGGGGTGGAGGCGGGCCTCACGCATCGCATCGGAGACCCCCGCCGCGTACTCCGAGACCTCGGTGAGCGAGACGTACGAGTCGGCCACGTCGAGACCGGCCGCCTGGACGGCGCTCTGGAAGGCGCGCAGGCGCCACAGGTCCGGACCGAGCACCATGAAGCCGACGTCGGCTTTGTGACCGAGCACGGCGAAGCTCACCACCTGGACCCCCGCCGCCTCTGCATCCTTGGCCGCGGCGATCACTGCCTCGACGTCGACCGGACGGGCCGCCCGAGCCGTGCAGAAGAGGTGGAGCACGCCCCAGCCCACGGAAGGGCTCACCACCTCGTCGGGAGCAGGGCCGTCGGGAGCAGGGGACGCGGCCCCGTCGGGCTCGGGGAGGCGGGCGCCGCCGGTACCGCGTTCGGGGGTCATCGACCCGAGTCTAGAGAAGCGGGCAGGCGCCGGGGGTTGCCCTCAGGCGCCGCCGGTCGGAACCGGACGTGCGGGGGGACGGCCCCATCCGGAGCACCCGAGACGACAGGGCCCCGTCTCGGGCGAGAGGTGGGCTCGGCGGAGGTCCAGCAAGCCGACCAGGCCAAGGTGCGCCGGCACGCGGCTGGGCACCTTGGCGTTGAGCGCGGCGGTGGCGTTGGGCGTGGCGTTGGGCGTGGCGTTGGGCGTGGCGTGGCGTGGCGTGGCGTGGCGTGGCGTGGCGCCCGACGACCTTCGTACGCAGCCGCATCCTGGACCACCGATCGAGGTGGTCGGACGGATGGT
>JAJZJT010000038.1 GCA_021809995.1 Actinomycetes bacterium | reverse complement strand
CCTCCCCGGTGCCGGTGCGGAGCCGGACCCGCCGCGCCCGCACCAGCCGGGCAGGGCCCCGCCGGTCTCGCCGGACGACCGGCCGAGCCGCCGCGCCCACCACCAGGCCCGCGTCCACCACGTCCACCGCTCGAGCCGCGGTTGGTCCCGCTCATCGGCGGTCCTTCCAGGTCGGGAGTCCGTGACGGTGCATCGCAGCTGCAGTGTACGGCCGCTCACCCGTCCGCCGCGTCGAGGGCGGCGCGGTATGCGTCCTCGTACCGTTCGGCCAGGCGCGTCATCGAGCAGGCGTCGGCCCGTTCCCGCCCGCGGCTGACGAGCGTCGCCGTCGCCTCGGGCACCTCGCCGGTCACGCCCCCGAGGACCCCGGCCAGGGCATCCGCCAGTGCGACGGCGTCCCCCGGGGGGACCAGTCGCGCCGCACCCCCGGCTGCCTCGCGGTACCCGTCGATGTCGCTCGCCACCACCGCCGTACCGTGCGCCATGGCCTCGAGCAGGACGATGCCGAAGGACTCTGCTCCGAGCGAGGGCGCCACCAGCACGTCGGCGGCCGCGAGCCGCCGCTCCTTCTCTGCGTCGCTCACCACCCCGAGCCACCACCGCTCGGGAGCAGCGGGGTAGCGCTCCTGCAGCGCGGCCGTCTCAGGCCCGTCCCCGGCGATCCACAGGATGGGTCGCGGCACCGGCAGCCGCTCGTGCGCGGCGAGCAGCACGGCCAGGCCCTTCCTCGGCTCGTGCCTGCCGAGGAAGAGGATCGTGGGACCGGTGGTGGGCCACGGCTCCGCGACGTGCCCACCGGTCGCGACGCCGTTGAAGAGGACCTCCACGGGGCCGGGGACCAGCACCGCAGCCGTCGCCCGTGCCGCCTCGGAGACGGCCACCCGCACGGCGAACCGTCTCGCCGCAACGCCCCCGAGGGGGCGCAGGAGCCGGTAGGCGGTGCTGGCCCCGCTACGGTGGAAGGTCGCCACGCCAGGTGGCCTTCGCCGGGACAGCACCAGCGCCAGGGGGAGCCCGGGGGCGAAGGGCTCGTGGACGTGGACGACGTCGAAGCCGCCCGTCCCGACCGCTCGGACCCCCGCGAGCACCCGACGTGGGGAGCGAGCGAGGGGCGCCCGCGAGCCGTTGCCGGGCACGGAGACCGACGGACCGGTCGACACCACGCGCACGTCCTCGGGGGCCCGGTCGTCGACCGGCGCGAACACGACGGGCTCGTGGCCCCGGCGGGCAAGGGCGCGCGCCAGCCCCAGCACCTGTCCCTGCACGCCCCCGGGAGCCGAGAGGCTGTAGGGACAGACGAGGGCGACCGTCAAGGAGGTGCGGGCCATGACGACGAGGCGCTAGTGCGTCGGCGGGCGACGGTCGCGACGGCGGCTCCACTTGACGGCGTACATGGCATCGTCAGCCTGGCTGAGCAGCGCCGAAGCGTCCGTCGTCCGCTCGCCGAGGAGCACTCCCCCGACGGACGCCGTGACGGCGACGGCCTGCCCGCCCACCTCGTAGGGCGCGCTCAGGGCATCCGCGATGCGCTCCGACATGGCCGCCAGCTCGAGCTCCCCCCGCACCACTTGGCACACCACCACGAACTCGTCTCCCCCGAGGCGGGCGACCGTGTCGTCGGGCCGCACGATGGCGGACAGGCGTCGGGCCGCGGCCACCAGCACCTCGTCCCCGACGTCGTGGCCCAGGCGGTCGTTGACCTCCTTGAAGTCGTCCAGGTCGAGGAGAAAGACCGCGACGACCGGCTCGGCGCCGTCGGTGCGCCGGCGTGCAACTGGCCCCCCGGCGCGCCTCTCGATCGCCTCGCGGAGCCGCTGGGACAGCAGGGTCCGGTTGGCCAGCCCGGTGAGCGGGTCGTGGAGGGCCAGTTCGGCAAGGCGCGCCTCGTTCCGCTTGCGCTCGGTGACGTCGTGCACGGCGACGACCGCTCCGAGCGTGCCCCCGTCCTCGCCCACCAGCCGCTGGCCGTTCACACTGACCGTCCGTCGCTCGCCGGCGCGCGTCTCGATGACCATCTCGGCCTCACGGACGCGCTCGCCGGACAGGGCCCGCACGAGCGGGTTCTCGCTGGCGCGCATCGGCTCGCCGTCGACCCGGAGCAGACCTCGCCCCGAAGGGATCTTGCCGATGGGGTCGGCTCTCGGGTCGAGGCCGTGGAGGCGCCGTGCCGCCGGGTTGAACAGCGTGATCCGCCCGTCGGCGTCACAGGCCACGATCCCCTCCTCGAGCGTGTCGAGGAGGACCTGCAGGAAGCGCTCCTCGCGGCGCCGCTCGAGGACCGAGCGGCGTGCGTCGGTGATGTCGCTGAAGGAGGCAACCGCCCCCGTCACCGCGCCCTCGGCGTCGACCATCGCCTGCGCGTTGATGCGCACCCAGCGCGTCGGTGTCCCCGTCCGGACGACTCCGTGCACCACACCGGTGACTCGCTGCCCCGTGGCGAGGCACCGGAGGAGCGGATGGGCCTCGTCGGGGACCGGACGGCTGTCGGCGTCGACCGTCGCGGCCCCGGTGCTCCGGAGGTGGGCGCTCACAGCGGCGAGGGACTGGCCCACGAGCCAGGTTGCGGGCATGCCCCAGAGCCGCTCGAAGGCGTCGTTGACCCGGACGACCACGCCGGCGTCGTCGACCATCATGACGCCGTCCGCCAACGAGTCGACGATGGCGGAGTGGCGGCGCTCGACCTCGACGGCGCGCGCTTCGCGCCGTCGTTGCTCGGTGATGTCGCGGACGCTGAGCACGATCCCGTGGATCGGGTCCTCCAGATGGTTCGCCGCCGTCACCTCGACGATCAACGGGCTCCCGTCGGCTCGCACCGCGTGCAGCTCGACGGCGGCGGCCAGCCGGCGGCGCGCCACCAGGTCGTCGAAGGTCGCCCGGAGCAGGGGGACCGATGTGGGGTCGAGGAAGGCGAAGATCGAGTGCCCGACCGCGCCGTTCGGGTCGACCCCGAACACCGTCCCGGCCGACGCGCTGATGAAGACGAACCTGCCTGCCGCGTCCACGACCGACACCACGTCGAACTCGTGCTCGGCGAGCGCCTCGAAGCGGAGCAGGCCAGCCGGAGCTACCCGGTCCCGGACCCCGGGCTCGTCGGCGGGGCCGAGCAGTTCCGACGGACGGGCGGAAGCCGGAGGGATGCCGGGAACCGCCGGCACCGGTTCTGTGCCCGCCCGCTCCGGGGCGTCGGAGCCGGCGGCCGGGCCGCGCGGTGGCACCGGGAACCCGGTCAGGTGCTCGGCGGAGCCGAAGCGCAGGTCACCAGTCACGTCGCCACCGTCACCGGGTGCGGTCCGTCACGCGGCGCCTGCCGGTCCGACGACCAGATCGGTTGGAACGCGTGCCACTGCTCGGGCGCGCGCCGGATGAGCCCCTCGAGCCGGGTGGCGATGCTCTGGGTCATCCGCTGGACATCGTCACGCAGCGAGCCGGTCCGGAGCAGGTCGATCGGCTCCTCGACGACAGCATGGTGGTCGCGCCCCGGCCCGCTGTAGACCGCGGCGGTCACGAGGGTGGCGCCCGTGCGGAGCGCGAGCGTCGCCGGCCCCGCCGGCATCGTCGTCCACTCGCCGAAGAACTCGACCTCGACGCCGGTGCCCGTCAGGTCGCGCTCGCAGAGCAGCCCGACCATGCCGCCGGCCCGCAACGTGCGTAGCAGCGAGCTCCCCGACCCGCCGTCGAGCGGCACGATGGTCAGCCCCATCGCCGCGCGCTCGGCGACGAAGTGGTCGAAGAGCTCCTCGGGCTCGAGCCGCTCGGCGACCGCGGTCATCGGGTAGCCGGCACCCGCCAAGAACGCGCCGCCGAACTCCCAGCTGCCCACGTGCGGGAGCGCCATCACGACCCCCTTGCCCGCCTCCATGCCGACGACTAGGTGGCGGAACCCGTCCTCGACGACGACGAATCGCTGGGACACTTCGCTGCGGGGCATCGACCCGAGCCGTGCCCCTTCGACCCAGTAGCGGGCATACGCGTCGAACGCCCGGCGCGCCCACCGGTCGAGCTCGCGCTGGTCGACGTCGCGGCCGAGCACGCGACGGAGGTTCTGGGCGACCATGTCGCGTTGGTCGCGCTCGATCCGAGCCAGCACGGCACCGACCGCCCGACCCGTCCCCATGGCCACCGGTTCGGGCAGGACGGCGAGGGCGCGACCCAACGTCCGGTAGGTGTGGAACGCCAGCCGACCTCGTGACACTGCCCCTCCGCTCTCCTTCTCCCGGCGGCCCTGTCCACCGGGACCCGCCTCGCCGCCGCCGGCCTACTCGCCTCGTCGCGCCACCGAGCGCGACCGCAGGCTCGGACGTGACGGACCCGGCCGCGACGCCCGAGCCGACCGGGCAGGAGCCCCGTACTGGCGTCGGAGCCGCCACCGCGACGACGCCCGGCCCGTCGCCTGGCGACGGCGTCGTCGGACCGTCGCCCGTGTCCGCGGCACGCGGGAGCGGACGCGAGCGCGCCGGGCCGGCGCCGGCGCCTCGGCCATGCCCCACACCTTGGCGAACCGGCCGGCCGCCGTGGCCACGGTCAACGCGAGCATGGTCCACAGGACCGGGACGAGCAGGACCGGAGAGAGGAGCCCGACCCCGAGCAGGATCATCCGCTCGGCCCGCTCCATCAGCCCACCCTTGGCCTCCAGGCCGAGCGACTCCGCCTTTGCCCGCACGTAGGAGACGAGCGCGGTGGCCGCCAGGACGGCGAAGGGGAGCAGGACGAGGTGGCCCGGGTCGTGCCCGGCGAGGTACCAGGCGGCGCCTCCGAGCAGCAGGGCGTCGGTCACCCGGTCGGTGACCGAGTCGAAGAACGCACCCCGCACCGATGCCGTGCCCGACGCCTTGGCGACCGGCCCGTCGAGGAGGTCGTGGAGACCGGTGACGACGAGCAGGACGATGGCCAGGGCGAAGCGACCGGTGCCGATGGCGACAGCGGTCGCGGTGGCCGAGACGAGCCCGGTGGCCGTCAGGACGTCTGCCGAGATCCCCCACTGCTGCAGCCGCTGGCCAGCCGGCCGCGTCGCCCGGTCGACGGTGGTGCGCCAACGCCCATCGAACATGCAAGCTCCTCCCTGCTGCCGTCAGGCTACCACCGCGATCCCGCCGATCAGGCCCGGGACCAGGTCGCACACCCGCACCGGGCCCCTCAGGCCGGCCAGGCGTCTCGGAGCTTGGCCCAGGTGTCGGGGAGCGCTTCGGGCAGGACACGGGCCCCTGCGACCGCCGTCATGAAGTTGGTGTCGCCCGCCCACCGGGGCAGGGCGTGGACGTGCAGGTGGCGTGGGATCCCCGCACCCGCCGCCGCCCCGAGGTTCGCCCCCACGTTCAGCCCCTCGGGAGCGTAGGCAGCCTCGATGCAGCGCACCGCGTCCCCCACCATCTCCCACAGGTCGCGCCGCTCCTCCCCGTCCAGCTCGGCGAGGCTCCCGACATGCCGTCGGGGCATGACCAGGACGTGGCCTGGCGCGTACGGGTAGGCATTGAGCAGCGTGACGCACCGCTCCCTCCGGGCGACGACTCCGTTGTCGGCCGACGGGAGGCCACTGGCGTCGATGCGGCACAAGACGCACCCCTCGGGCACGTCCGGCATCGGGGCACCCACCTCCCCCTCCCCGGAGACCGGCGAGGTCAGGCTCGACACGTAGGCGTTCCGCCACCCCGCCCAGAGGTGGTCGAGGGTCATCGCCCCCCCGCGGCGGCGTCCTCGTTCCGGCGCTCGGCCACCACGGTCTCGAGCTCGTCCGTGAAGGCCGTGAGCTCCACGCCCCGCTCGGGCCGGTCTGCACCCCGCCGGTTGACCCCCACGGTCCCAGCCGCCACGTCGTCGTCGCCGACGACCAGCACATAGGGGACCTTCGCCAGCTTCGCCCGGCGGATCCGCGCCCCGAGGGGCTCTGTCGCCCCCTCGACGCTGACGCGCCCGCCCACGGCAGCGAGCCGGTCTGCGACCTTGGCAGCGTAGGGCCCGTGGTCGTCACGCACCGGCAGCACGCGCACCTGTTCGGGTGCCAGCCACGCGGGGAGCGCACCGGCGTAGTGCTCGAGCAGGATGGCGAAGAACCGCTCGACGCTGCCGAAGAGCGCTCGGTGGATCATGATCGGCCGGTGCCGGGCGTTGTCGGCGCCGATGTACTCGCACCCGAAGCGCTGGGGCGTCTGGAAGTCGAGCTGGATCGTCGACATCTGGTGGGTGCGCCCGATGGCGTCCTTGGCCTGGACCGAGATCTTCGGGCCGTAGAAGGCGCCGCCCCCCTCGTCGAGCACGAGGCCGAGGTCCATCGCGAGCGCGGCTGCCCGCAGCGTCTCGGTCGCCGCTTCCCACTCCTCGTCGGTGCCCACCGCCTTGCCCTCGGGCTTGGTCGAGAGCTCGAGGTAGAAGTCGGCGAGGCCGTAGTCGCGCAGGACGGACAGGACGAACGAGAGGGTCGAGCGGAGCTCGTCGGCCATCTGCTCCCGAGCGCAGAAGAGGTGGGCGTCGTCCTGCGTCATGCCGCGGACCCGGGTGAGGCCGTGGACGACGCCCGACTTCTCGTAGCGGTACACCGTGCCGAACTCGAAGAGCCGAAGCGGCAGCTCGCGGTAGGAGCGCTGCCGGCTCTTGAAGATCAGCACGTGGAACGGGCAGTTCATCGGTTTGAGGTAGTAGTCCTGTCCACCGTCGAGCTGCATCGGCGGGAACATCCCCTCGGCGAACCAGTCCAGGTGCCCGGACGTCTCGAACAGCTCGGCCTTGGTGATGTGCGGCGTAGCGACGAAGTCGTAGCCCGCAGCGGCGTGCCGCTCGCGCGAGTAGTCCTCCATGAGCCGTCGGACCAGGCCGCCCCTCGGGTGGAAGACGGGGAGCCCCGAGCCGATCTCTTCGGGGAACGAGAACAGGTCGAGCTCGAGGCCCAGCTTGCGGTGGTCGCGCCGCTCGGCCTCGGCACGGCGCTCGAGGTAGTCGGCGAGCGCCGTGCCGGACTCCCAGGCGGTGCCGTAGATCCGCTGGAGCTGCGGACGCCGCTCGTCGCCCCGCCAGTAGGCCCCCGCCACCCGCATCAGAGCGAAGTGGCCGAGGAAGCGGGTCGAGGGGACGTGCGGACCCCGGCACAGGTCCGAGAACCCCGGGGCGTTCCAGTACACCGACACCGCCGCGCCACCGTCGTCCGGCGCGGCGTCGACCTCGGTCGCCCCGTCGCGCACCGCCTCGATGATCTCGCGCTTGAACGGCTGGTCCTCGAAGAGGGCGAGGCCTTCGTCGATGGAGTGCTCGTGGCGGACGAACGGCTGGTCCTCGGCGATGATGGCGCGCATCTCGGCGTCGATGCGGGTGAGGTCCTCCTCACTGAAGTGCACGCCTCCCGGAAGGGCGAAGTCGTAGTAGAAGCCGTCTTCGATGACCGGGCCGATGGCGTACTTGGCGCCCGGCCACAGGCGCAGGACGGCCTGGGCGAGGACGTGGGCCGTCGAGTGCCGCAACACCTCGCGCCCGGCGTCCGAGCCCGCCGTCACGACCGACACGACCGCCCCGTCGGGCAGCGGACGGCCGAGGTCGCTCAGCTGGCCGTCGACGGTGACGGCGAGCGCGTCACGCGCGAGGCGCCGGCCGATCGATGCCGCGAGGTCCGCCCCCGTCGCACCGTCGGGAAGGGAACGACGCGAACCGTCGGGAAGGACGACCTCGATCCCCACCGTCATACCTCGACCCCGAGCAGCGCAGCCCCGTCGCCGATCGGTTGCCGCGACGCCGCCGCCTCGTCGAGCGCAGCGAGGGCTCCGGGCGTGTCGAGGTCGTCGTCGACGCGGTCGCGCACGACGTCGGTGACGGCTGCTGCCGCCTCCGAGCCCGGGCGAACCGGCGCGGCCCGCCACCGTTCGAGCCGGGCCGCCGCAGCGACGAGGTCCCCGTCCGACCACTCCCAGTCGCCCCGGTAGTGGTGGCCGAGCAGGGCAAGGCGCACGGCAGCCGGTTCCCACGCCTTCAACAGGTCGCTCACGAAGACCAGGTTGCCGAGTGACTTGGACATCTTCGTGCCCTCCAGGCCGACCAGGCCCACGTGGAGCCAGTAGCGGACGAAGGGCTTGCCGGTCACCGCCTCGGACTGCGCCGTCTCGCACTCGTGATGGGGGAACACGAGGTCGCGCCCGCCCCCGTGGATGTCGACCGTCTGCCCCAGCTCGCGCAGCGCCAGGGCCGAGCACTCGATGTGCCAGCCGGGACGGCCCGGTCCCCACCGCGATTCCCAGGCCGGCTCGTCGGGCAGGGACGGTTGCCAGAGGACGAAGTCGAGAGGGTGCCGTTTGTTCGGGTCGCCCGGGTTGCCACCGTGCTCGGCGGCGAGGGCGAGCATGGTCGCTTCGTCGAAGTGGCTCACCGATCCGAAGCGAGCGAACGTCGTCACGTCGAAGTAGACGGCACCTCCGGACTGGTACGCGTGGCCAGACTCCAACACTTGGCCCACGAGCGTCAGGATGTCGGGGATGGCCGAGGTGGCCCGCGGCTCCGACCACGCCGGCACGAGGCCGAGGGCGGCCATGTCGGCGTCGAAGCGGGCGATCTCCTCGGCGGCGAGGTCGAGGTAGTGCACGCCCAGCGTGCGAGCCTTCCGCAGGATGTCGTCGTCGACGTCGGTCACGTTGCGGACGCAGCGCGTCTCGTGGCCGAGGTCGCGCAGCCTCCGCTGGAGGACGTCGAAGGTCAGGTACACCTCGGCGTGGCCCAGGTGTGCGGCGTCGTACGGCGTGATGCCGCACGAGTACAGCGAGACCACCGGGCCCAGCTCGAGCGGGACGACGGACCGGTGGGACGAGTCGTAGAGCCGGATCACCGGGACCACCTCCCGTCGGAGGACCGGCCGCCTGCCGCCCGTCCGGACCACGGACCGCGCCCGGCGAGGACGGCGCGGGCGCTACTCACGGTCGAGCCCCGTGAGCCGGAGCGACGCGTGCGCCCCGTGGCGGATGTTGACCGAGACGAGCACCGCCGTGAACGCCTCCACCGCCGCCGCCTGGGCGAGGCTTCCGGCGACCACCGCCCGCAGGCCGTCGATGCCGTCGACCAGCTCGGCCGTTGCCCTCGCCGCACCGGGATCGTCGGAGCAGACGAGGACGTCGGCGCCCAGTGGCACGGTGAGGTCCTCCAGGTCGGCAGCCGGCAGGTGATGGAAGGTGGCGGCCACGGAAGAGCCCGGCAACGCCGCCTGGACGGTTGCCGCCATCGAGCCACGGGGCGGCGCGAGCGCCAGCAGCTCGCGCCCCGCCTTCGTCATGGCGTTGACCATCGAGACCACGACCTTGCCGGTCAGCAGCTCACAGAGGGGCGTGACGGTCGCCACGGTGCCTTCCCACGGCGTCGCCACGACCACGAGGTCGGCGAGCGCCGCGTCCTCGTTGGCCGCACCGTCCACGGGGAGCGAGCGCTCGGGCCACCGAGCGACGAGGTCGGCGGCCACGGCGGACGCCCTCGCCCCGTCGCGTGAGCCGAGGGTGACCGGCACGCCAGCAGCCCCCAGGCGCGAGGCGAGGCCGCGACCGGCCGGACCGGTGCCTCCGAGGATGCCGACGTGCATCCTCCTACCTTTGCACACGCCGCCGCCGTGCCCGTCGACGCCACGTCTGCCGGCCGGCTCCACGCGCGCACCCGGGCCGACGCTCCGCCACCCGGTAACCTGGCTCGCCCATGGGACTGCTCGACGGCAAGAGGCTCCTCGTCACCGGCGTGCTCACCGACGCCTCGCTCGCGTTCGCCGTGGCCGAGCTCGCCCAGCGAGAGGGGGCGGAGGTCGTCCTGAGCGGAGCGGGCCGCGGGCTCTCGCTCACCCGCCGCACGGCTCGCAAGCTCCCCTGCGCGACGGACGTCCTCGAGCTCGACGTCACCGACGCGGGTCAGGTTGCCGCGGCCGGGGCCCAGCTCGCCGAGCGGTGGGACCGCCTCGACGGCCTCCTCCACGCCATCGGCTACGCACCGCCCGAGTGCCTCGGAGGCGACATCTTCCGTGCCGGGTGGGACGAGGTCAGCCAGGCGATCCACGTCTCTGCGTACTCGCTCAAGGGGCTCGTCGAGGCCTTCCGTCCACTGCTCGCCGCTGCCGGTGCGGCCGGCGGAGCCGGGGCCTCGGTGGTCGCGCTCGACTTCGACGCCACGGTGGCCTGGCCCGCCTACGACTGGATGGGGGTCTCCAAGGCAGCCCTGGAGTCCCTCGCCCGCTACCTCGCCCGCGACCTCGGTCCCGAAGGCGTGCGGGTGAACCTCGTCGCGGCCGGGCCGGTCAAGACCATGGCCGCCAAGTCCATCCCCGGCTTCGCCGCCTTCGAGGACACGTGGGCGGCACGAGCCCCGCTCGGCTGGGACGTCCTCGACAGCGCTGTCGTCGCTCGGGCCTGCGTAGCCCTGCTCTCCGACCTCTTCCCCAAGACGACCGGCGAGATCGTCCACGTCGACGGCGGCGTGCATGCCATGGGGGCCTGATCGCCGCTCAGCCACCGTGGTGTGGCGGACGCTCGCGCTCCCGCTCGTCCACCCAGCAACGGTCGCACGCCTCGCACCAGTGCGGGCGCCCTTCCCCCGACCGAGAGCCCGGCGCGTGGTCCGTCCCGTGGCCGCAGACCGGGCAGCGGGCGCTCATCGCTCCACCCCGGCACGGTCGCGCCGCACGACGGCCCCCTCGGCCAGGCCCACCAGCAGCTCGTGGATCCGGGCCGCCGTCCGGTCCCACGACAACGCCTCGGCGCAACGGCGGTTGACGGTCGCCGCCCGGGCTCTGCGAAGTTCGTCACGCCAGGCCGTCTCGAGCGCGTCGGCGAACGCGTCCGCTGTCGGCTCGGCCCACACCACGTCCCCTCCGCGGGTCACCTCTTCGACGGCCGCCGCCGGCGTCGACACGACGAGCGCGCCACACGCCATCGCTTCGAGCGGCTGGAGGCCGAAGCCCTCGTCAGCTGCGGCGTGGACGCTCGCCACGGCCTCCCCGTAGAGGACGGCGAGCTCGGGGTCAGGCACGAACCCGACCAACGAGACACGCCCGGCGGTCCCGTGGCGGGCGACGCGCGCTTCGACCGAGCGCGCCTGGTCCCCGAGCCGCCCGGCGACGACGAGCGCGGGCGCGTCGGCGGACCGAGCGCACAGCCGGGCGTGGGCATCGACGACGAGGTCGGTCCGGTCGCGCCGGTCGGAGGAGGCGAGGTGGAAGAAGTACGGCGGACGGCGGACGGGCCCTGCTGACGGACGGAACCGCTCGAGGTCGACACCGAGGGGCACGACCTCACCCGAGGAGGCCGCCAGGCCGTGGTTGCGACGAAGGTCGTCGAGCGTCGCTCCCGTCGAGGTGACGACGAGGGCTCGCCGGAGGGCCCGTCCGAACAGGGCCCGACTGTAGGCCCGCCGGGCGCCCTCGCGCACCGACGTGACGGGCTCGCGCCTCCAGCGCACCTCGGGGTCCTCGGGCACGTGCAGCAGCAAGGGCGGTCCCCACAGCGCACCGCACTCTTGGTGACTGTAGACCGCACCGGCTCGCAGGCGGGCGGCCGCCGCCGGCAGAGCCAGCTGCTCCCAGGCGGCCTGCGGGACGGGCGCCACGACGACGGCGGCGGCCCGGTCGACGTGCCCGTCGAGAAGCGGCAGGGCCGCCCTCGTGCAGACGACCCGGTAGCGCTCGGGGTCCCGCGCGACGAGCCGGGGGGCGAGCTCCCCGAGCACCCTCCCGACGCCCTTGGGGTTGCGACCGAGGACTCCGAGGTCCAGCACGAGCGGAGCGGCCCCGCGACGGCGCCTCACGCCTGGCCTCGAGACACCACGGGCACGTGCGGCACGGCCCTCGGCACGGCGCCACGGCGACGGGCGAGCCGGTCCGGACCGGCGAGGTAGGTGCCCGCCCGGCGCAGCGCGGCTCGGCGGGCGTCGCCCCGGAGCACCACGGACCGGAAGGTTGCTCCTGCCACCACCGCAGCCCGCCCCACCTCCCAGCCGACGGCCCCGTACCACTTGCGCAGGTACCGTTCGGTGCCGGCATGGAAACGCAGGTCACGGCGCCTCGTGTCGTGGTCCGTGCCACCGCCCTGGTGGAGCGCTTCGGCGCTGGCGCAGAAGGCGACCTCCCACCCGCGGGACACAGCCCGGCGCTGCCAGTCCGTCTCCTCGTCGTAGAGGAAGAACCGCTCGTCGAACCCGCCGACGTCGACCAGGGCCCGTCCCCGGAGCAGGAGCACCGAGCCCACGACGAACCCCGACCGTCGCCCCGTCCGGAGCCTTCCCAGGCCCACTGCCTCGAGCCACAGGCCCCACGGCGAGGGGAACGGCCAGAGGACTCGATCGGCGACGGTCGAGCCCGGTGCGCGTTGGGACGGGGCGACGGCCGCCACGCGGGGCTGCTCCACGAGCTCCCGGCGGAGCACCTCGACGACCTCGGGCTCGACGACGGCGTCAGGATTGAGGAGCAGCACGTCGGTGCCGGCAAGGTCGAGGCCCCCGATGGCCCGGTTGACGGCGGCCGCGAAGCCGAGGTTCACCCCGGGATCGTCGTACGACGCTCCGAAGCCCTCCGCCACGCGCCGCGCCCCGACGGACGAGCCGTTGTCCACGACGACCACCGGGTACCCGCCCCCGAGCGCACCGAGGCAGGACGCGAGCGCGTCCACGGACCCGTACGCCACGACCACCACCACGAGGCGATCGCCCGGACCACTCTCCCCGGGCGACGCGTCGCCCGGCACAGCCAGGTCGGACGTCACGGCGCGTCCATCACGGCGCGTCCATCACGGCCAGGTCGGACGCCGCGGCCAGGTCGGACGCCACGGCGACGGCCGGGCCTCCCGTGGCACCGCCCCCCTCGGCCACCAGGGCGCAGACCGCCTCGAGGTCGAGGCGGTCTGCGCACACGTCGGCGAGCCGCTCGATCTGCCCCTGCCGGGCCGCTGCGAAGGACACGCCCGAGGGGACGAAGCGCTTGGCGCGCCGGGCGGCCACGACGGCGAGGAGGGCGCTGCGCAGCTCGTCGTGCTCGAGCAACCCGTGCAAGCTGCTGCCGAGGACGCCTCCGTCCTCGTCGACCACGCCCTCGGTGCGCCTGCCCCGACGGTCGCCCAGGAGGAAGAGCGGAGCCGCCCCCGGACCGGGATGGGCCCGCCCGTGGTGCACCTCGTAACCGCGGACAGGCACGGAGGGGTCCTGTCGCGGTGCGCCCTCGAGCTCCTCCTCGGGCATCGTCCCGTCGTCGACAAGGGCACGCGACAGTCGCGGCCATACGGTTCGCCCACGGCGCTGGCGAGTGCGCTCGTCGACGAGGAACACCGTGCGGACGTCGAGGAGCCCCAACCCGTCGACGGGCCCCGACGCGCTCTCGACCGAGCCGGGGTCCTCGATCCTCGTCCCGAGCATCTGGTAGCCGCCGCAGATGCCGAGCACGAGGGGGGACCCGGCACGGACGCCGCCGGACGTGTCGCGCCGGAGGCCCTCGAGGGCGATGTCGAAGCCCACGGCTCGGAACCACGCGAGGTCGGCCACCGTCGCCTTGGTGCCCGGGAGGACGACGAGGTCCGGATCACCGAGCGATGACGAGTGGTCGACGAAGCGCACCGAGACGGCGGGCTCCACGGCCAGCGCGTCGACGTCGGTGAAGTTCGAGAGATGAGGGAACCGGACCACGGCGACGTCGAGGACGTCCTCGCTCCCCGCAGCCAGCGGCCCCGGCGCGTGCCGGGGGAGCTCCGTCCCGTCCTCGGCGTCGAGGACCAGGCCGTCCGCGTACGGCAGGACCCCGAGGACGGGCACACCCGTGCGCCGCTCCAGCTCCTCGGTGGCCGGTGCCAGCAGCAGGGGGTCCCCGCGGAGCTTGTTGATGACGAAGCCGCGCACGGCTCGTCGGTACCGGTCGGGCACCAGGCCCACGGTCCCGTAAAGGGCGGCGAACACCCCACCCCGGTCGATCGCCCCGACGACGATGGCAGGGACGCCCACGTCCGCGGCGAGGCCCAGGTTGACCAGGTCCTCGTCGAGCGGCTCGAGCTCGGCCGCGCTCCCCGCGCCTTCGCAGATCACGACGTCGAAGCGCGACCGCAGGTCGGCGAGCGCCTCCTGCACGACCGGACGCAGCTCCGTTCTCGCCTCGCGGTACGCGACGGCGTCGAGCACACGCCACGGGCGACCGCGCACCACGACCTGGCTCGTGCCGTCCGCCGTCGGCTTCACCAGGACCGGGTTCATCGCGACCTCGGGCTCCACCCCGGCCGCCATAGCCTGCATCGCCTGGGCGCGGCCGATCTCGTGGCCCTCAGGCGTGACGAACGAGTCGAGCCCCCTGCTCTGCGCCTTGAACGGCGCGACCTTGACGCCTTGGCGCGCGAGGAGCCGGCACAGCCCGGCCACGACCTGGCTCTTGCCCACGTGGCTGGCCGTCCCGCACACCATCAACGCTCCGCGCACCGCGCCTCCTCGCCGCTCGCCGCTCGCCGCTCGCCGCTCGCCGCTCGTCGGCCACCGGCCCCGGCCGACTGCTCCCGCTCCCGGCCCCTCCCGCTCGAAGTCCCTCCCGCTCGGGTGGCGGCGACTGCCCGCCGGCCACCGCACGCGGCTCCC
>JAJZJT010000037.1 GCA_021809995.1 Actinomycetes bacterium | reverse complement strand
GAGTCGGCGGCGCCAGGAGGTGTTGGCTGACCCGTCGTCGGCCGGCCCCGGCAGGGTCCATCGGCCCTGGTCGTCGCCGACGCGTTGCCGCACCGTTGACGGTGGTCGAGGGATGCCCGCCGGCGCGCCACCGAGCGGCGAGGTGACGCGTGCCGGGTAGCCGGAGCCGTGCGCCCGCTCGGCTCGTGCCTTCCGGCGGCCGGGGGGACGGAGAGGAGCCGGAGATGACCACCGACACCGAGGGACGCCAGACCGTCCGGGCTCGCAGGGGTCGAGACGGGGACCGGGCTCGCGCTCCCGAGGCCGAGGGAGCGCTCGAGGAACCCGACGTCCAGGAGGACCTCGAGGAAGCCCTCGACGAGCTCCTGCGCCTCCAGCTCACCGGCATCGCTCCCGAGGAGGCAGTCCTCTTCGAAGACGACGAGGGTGAGGCCCGGGCCCGCCCGACCGACGACGACGGCGTGCGACCCCGTACCGCCGGCGAGTTCGTCTGCCACGGGTGCTTCCTCGTGAAGAGCCGGGCCCAGCTCGCCGATTCGGAGCGTTCGCTGTGCCGCGACTGCAGTGACGACGCCGGGGTCCACTGACCGGATCGGAGCCGGCCGTGCTCGAGCCGGTCCGGACGTCGTCCTACCTGCTCACCGCCGGCATCGACCTCGTCGCCGCGCCCACCGCTCCCACCCTGGTCGAGCGCCGGCTCGGCACCCTCGACCTGCCGGGAACGCGCCGCACCGTCGCGTGCCGAGGAGGCCGAGCCCTCCGATCGCTCACCGGCTCCGCCACTCGACACGTTCGCCGCTGGCGAAGCGGGCCCGCCCTGCGTCGAGGGCGTCCTGGTCGTCGCCCAGGCCGACGTAGGCCCACGCCGTGCGCAGCGCCTCGGCCCGCCCGAGGTCGCGAGCCGCCCACAAGGCCCGCAGGGTGGCTTGCATGGCGACGGGGTGGGACCGGGCCAGCACCGAGGCCGCCCACCCCGCCCGCTCGCGGAGCTCGGAGAGGGGCACGACCTCGGAGACCCACCCGACCTGGTGGGCCCGGGCCGCCGTCATGCGCTCCTCGGCGCCCAACAGGGTCATGCGGACGAGCTCGGGGAAGGGCAGCGCGCCGGCGAGCTGCATGGGCTCGTAGGCGGCGGCCATGCCGTAGGTGACGTGGGGGTCGAAGAACGTGGCGTGCTCCGCGGCGATGAGGAACTCGACCTCGCCGAGGAGGTAGAAGGCGCCGCCGCACGCCATGCCGTTGACGGCACAGACGACCGGCTTCCACAGGTCGTTCGTCTTCGGGCCGAGGTTGCGACCGGGGTCGTCGAACATGAACGGGCTCGGGCCCCAGCCGATCGAGACAGGCTCGTGCTGGAAGTCGACCGGGCCGGGGTCGCCGCTCCCCGCCCCGGTTCCCTCGCCGGCAGGTGACTCGTGTGCCCCCTGGGCGTCCGGGGAGGCCATGACCTCGCGCTGGTCGACTCCGGTGCAGAACGCTCGGTCGCCCGCGCCGGTGAGGACGACGGCCCGGACCTCGTCCCGGTGGCGGAGCCACCGCCACAGGCCGCGCAGCTCGCGCTGCATGGTCGTGTCGAAGGCGTTGTGGACCTCGGGGCGGTCGAGCGTCACCCAGGCGACCCCGTCGCCCGTCTCCTCGTAGCGGACCGTCTCCAGCTCGGCCATCGCCGCCTCCTCGCTCTCACGGTCCGGGCCGCCCCGCTGCCCGGCCGCCCGGCCTCAGGACCGGTCGGCGGGCGCAGTCGGTGGGGCGCACGGCGGGCTCGTCGCAGCCGAGTGCGCCTGACGGGTGCCGCCGTGGCGGCGATGCTACCGCCGCACCAGCTGACCGGCGCGGTGCGACCACGACCGCCTCACAGGCACGCGTAGACGGCGTCGACGAGGGCCCGGTTGCGAGTCGACTGCCAACGGGGGATGACGTCGTTCATGGCGTAGCCGAAGGCGACCGACGCGTCGGGGTCCGCGAAGCCGAGGGCGCCGCCCGTGCCGAAGTGGCCGAAGGAGCGCGGGTTCGGGCCGAACGGCCGCCGCGCCGTCGTGGGCGCGAACCCGAGACCGAAGGTGACCTCCTCGCCGAGGACAGGGCAGAACCCGCTCGACTGCGGCGAAGCCGCCTCGGCCAGCAACCCGGGGGAGAGGAGCCGGCCCGGCTCGAGCAGGGCGGCGTAGAGGCGGGCGATGCCGGTGGCCGTGGCGTGCCCGTTGGTCGAGGGCACCTCGGCCGAGCGCCACTCGGCCGTGTTGACCACGCCCATCGACGAGTAGCCGGGCGGGTTGAAGTAGCCGAGCTGGACCATCAGGTCGTCGCCCTCGAGTGCGTCGCGGTCGACCGTGGGCGGATCGTCGCCGATGGCCCAGACGACCTCGGCACAGCGGTGGTGCTCCTCGGGCGGGACGCCGAAGTGCACGTCGGCGCCGAGGGGTCCGGCGACCTCGCGGAGGCGCTCACCGGGCGACTGGCCCGTGACCCGGCGGACCATCTCGCCGATCAGGTGACCGTAGGTGTTGGTGTGGTAGGCGTGGCGGCTGCCAGGCTCCCACCACGCCTGGGTGGCGGCGACGGCGGCCGCCATCCGGTCCCAGGCCCACAGGTCGTCGTTCGTGAGCGGCTCGCGGACGGCCGGCACGCCGGCCCGGTGGCACAGCGCGTGGCGGAGCGTCGCCCCCTGCTTCCCGCCGGCGGCGAACTCGGGCCAGACCGAGGCGACCGGGTCGTCGAGGCCGACCTCACCGGCGTCTACCAGCTGAAGGAGGAGCAGGCCGACGATCGCCTTGCCGACCGAGTAGACGTCGACCAGCGTGGAGCGTTCCCACGGCAGCGTCCGCGCCGCGTCGCGGAAGCCGCCGACCAGCTCGACCACCGTCTCGCCACCGACGACCACCGTCACGGAGGCACCGAGCTCGCCGCGCTCGGCGAAGTTGGCGGCGAAGGCGTCGCGGACCGGTGCGAAGCGCTCGTCACAGGTGCCCGACACGGGGACGTCCATCGGTGCAGTCTCGCGCCGGCGGCTCCGGGCCGGTCAGACCCGGGCCGTGTCGCGCTGGTAGACGAGCACGGCGAGCCGCCCGAGGGCCAGCGTCCAGACCGCCAGCACCACCCACTCCTCGGCCGGTGGCCACGCCGGTCCGTGCAGCACGACCTTGGCTGACTGCACGAGCCAGAAGGACGGTAGGCACTTGGCGGCGTCGGTGAGGACCCGACTGCTCCCGAGCGGTCCCCACGCCCCGCCGAGGAGGGCGAACAGGCTGGTGATGCCGCCGACGGCCGGGCCGAGCGAGTCGGGCTTGACCAGGTGGCCGAGGAGCACGCCGAGCACGGCGAAGGGCACGAGGCCGACGAGCACGAGCCCGGTCATCGTCGCCCACTCGCTGACGCGTAGGTGGACGTCGAGGAACAAGCCGGCGACGTAGAGGACGACGATGGTGAGCAGGGCGAGCAGGTACCCGCAGACGATCTTCGCCGTGAAGTAGGTGCGGGTCCTGAGCGGCGTGATGCGGAGCTGGCGCGTCCAGCCGGTCTGGCGCTCGGTGGAGATGCGTGCCCCCGAGGACACGATGGCGACCATCGAGCCCCAGGCGACCATGCCGCTCATGTAGTAGAGGGCGAAGCCGATTCCCGAGAGCGACCGGTCCTTGTTCGCCCCGCCGACGGCCAGGAACAGCACGAGCGGGAACCCGAGCGAGAACAGGAGGAACCGCCGGTTCCGGAACGTCCGCACGATCTCGGCGCGCAGGTAGGTTGCCTTGCTCACGGCGCCGGCACCCCACGGCCGTCGGTGACGAACTCGAGGAACGCCTCTTCGAGCCCCGCGCCCCGCACCTCGATGTCGCGAGCGGCGGGGAAGTCCTCCAGGAGGGCCCGCAGCGCAGCGTCCGAGTTGCTGCAGGACAGCACGATGGCGTCACCGCGACGGTCGGCGGTCACGACACCGGGCAGGGTGCACACCTCGGCGAGGTCAATGCTCGGCAGCGTCGCCCGGATGGTCCGCCCCCCGACCCTGGCCTTGATCTCGGTCGCGGGGCCGTCGGCGACGACCTGGCCGCGCACGAGCAGCACGACCCGGTCGGCGTAGGCGTCGGCCTCCTCCAGGTAGTGGGTGGCGAAGACGATGGTCTTGCCGCCGCTCGCCACGCCGCGCATCGTCGCCCAGAAGTCGCGGCGGGCCTCGACGTCGAGGGCGGCGGTGGGCTCATCGAGCACCAGCAGGTCGGGGTTGGCCACCAGCGCCAGGGCGAACCGGACCCGCTGGGTCTGGCCCCCCGACAGCTTGGTGGTCTGCTGGTCGGCGTAGGCGGCCGCCCCCGTCGTGTCGAGGACCTCGTCGACGGGGAGCGGGTCCGGGTAGAGGGACGCCACCACTGCGACGAGCTCGCGGACCGACAGGTGCTCGACGAGCGAGCCCGTCTGCAGCATGCCGCCGACGAGCCCCGAGGCGACGGCATCGGCCGGGGCGAGCCCGAAGAGCGAGACGCTCCCTGCGTCCGGGCGGGCCAGTCCGAGCATCAGGTCGATGGTCGTCGACTTCCCCGCTCCGTTGGGGCCGAGCAGGGCCACCGTCTCACCCGGGGCGATAGCGAGGTCTACACCCCGCACGGCCTCGATGGGCCCGTAGGACTTGCGGAGGCCCGACAACACGACGCCACCCGCCCGCTCGTGTGCGCGCGCCATACCAGAAGCGTCGCACGGCCGGAGGGCCGGGTGCCAGTGCTCCCGGTCCGCTCCGACCGGTGCCCACCCGGCTGCGAGCAGGGCGTCCGTCCACGGGCGGAGCGCTGCTTCGCACGTTGCGTCGTACGCGCTTCGCAGCTCGAACGGATGTCGCCGGACATCTCGGTCCCGGTGACGACCCCCGTGTGCAACGCCCCGTCGGTCGCACGTCCGGCCGCGGTCGGACGTGACGACCACGCGGCAACCGGAGGGTGACCTCGCGGAGGGCACGCCGGTACGGCGACGCTCCGCGTGACGCGCGACCGGGAGGGCGTGGGCCCCGACCGTTCCTTCGACGTCGTCGTCGACGACGACATTGTCGTCGGCTCGGTGGCAAGCACGACCTCGCCATCTCGCTTCGACGCGTCTGAGGCCAGCCGAGGCCCAGGTGCTCGACCGCCCGGAGCGCACGAGAGGCGAGGCGCTCCTGAGCGGCCTACCCTTCGGCGGCAGCACGGGCAGCACGGGCAGCACGGGCAGCACGGGCAGCACGGGCAGGCCACGAGCGCGGGAGGGGGAGCGGTGTCGTCACTCGAGGGAAGGGTCGCCTTCATCACCGGAGCGGGACGTGGTCAGGGCCGCTCCCACGCCGTGCGCCTCGCCAAGGCGGGCGCGGACGTCGTGGCCGTCGACATCTGCCGTGACGTCCCGACCGTCCCGTACCCCCTGGCGTCGCAGGCCGACCTCGACGAGACGGTGGCCCTCGTGGAGCAGGAGGGCCGGCGCGCCCTCGGCGTGGTCGCCGACACCCGCGACCTCACCGCGCTGCGGTCCGCCGTGGCCCGGGCCGTCGACGAGCTGGGCGGCCTCGACATCGTCGTGGCCAACGCCGGGGTCACGTCGTGGATCGGCGACGAGCGCGACGAGCTCGCCGAGGCCGTGTGGGACGACGTGCTCGGCACGTGCCTGACCGGCACCTGGCACACCTTGCGCGCCACCACCCCGGTGCTGGTCGGACAGGGGCGCGGCGGTGCCATCGTCATCACCAGCTCGACCGCCGGGCTGAAGGGCTTCGGCGGCGGGTTGGCGGGCACCGACGCCTACACCGCCGCCAAGACGGGGATCGTCGGCCTCATGCGCTCGTACGCGACGGCGCTCGCCCCCCACCGGATCCGCGTCAACACGGTCCACCCGACCGGCACCGACACGGTGATGGTCACCAACGAGCGCTTCCAGCAGCTCCTCGCCCAGGTGGGCGACGTGGCGGCCGACGCCTACCGCAATGCCATGCCCGTCGAGCTGATCAGCCCCGAGGACGTGAGCGAGGCGGTCGCCTGGCTGGTGTCCGACGAGGCCCGCTACGTCACCGGCGTCCAGCTCCCGGTCGACGCCGGGTTCCTCGTCCGCTGAGCCGCCCGCTCCGGGTGTCGCTGACCGACTTGTGGCAGATACTGCCACGTGGCATAAACTGTCAGCCATGACCCCGACCCCTCGACGCGCACGATGACGCTCTCGACCGCACCCGGCTCCGTAGACCTCGCCGGCCCGACATCGTCGCCGGGGGACGAGCCCGGCCGTCTGGGCGGGCGGGGACCGGGCCGACGCGGGCACCCTGCCTGGACGCTCGTCGCCGTGGCGCTCGGGGTGATGATGGTCGGGCTCGACGGCACGGTCGTCTCCATCGCCAACCCGTACATCGCCCGATCCCTGCACGGGTCCCTGGCCGACCTCCAGTGGGTGACGAACGCCTACCTGCTGGTGCTGGCCGTCCTGCTGATCCCGATGGGCTACCTGGGCGACCGGTTCGGCCGCAAGACGGTGTTCCTCGTCGGGGTGGCCGGCTTCGCCCTCATGTCCCTCTCGGTCGGCCTCGTCGGGTCGATGGCCGGCGTGATCGCCTTCCGGGCGCTCCAGGGCGCTTTCGGCGCCATGCTGATGCCGAACTCCCTGGCCATCATCCGCAACACGTTCCCGCCGGAGAAGCTCAACAGCGCCGTGGGCATCTGGGGTGGGGCGACGGCCATCTCGGTCGCCAGCGGGCCGATCGTCGGAGGGCTGCTCGTCGAGCACGTGTCGTGGGAGTCGGTCTTCTACGTCAACGTCCCAGTGGGCGCGCTGGCGCTCGTGATCGGCATGCTCCTCCTCGCCGAGAGCCGGGTGGAGAGGCCGGGCCGCTTCGACGTCCCCGGCCTCGGCCTGCTCGGCGCCGGGCTGTTCGGCATCGTCTTCGGGCTCATCAAGGCGTCGACGTGGGGATGGGGGGACGCCCGCACCCTGGCGCTGCTCGCCGGCGGGGTCGCCCTGGTGGGGCTCTTCGGTGTCGTCGAGGCGCGAACCGCCGAGCCGCTGCTCCCGATGCGGCTGTTCCGCCGGCGCTCGATCACCTTCGGGACCGTCACGGTGCTCCTCGGGTTCTTCGCCATGTTCGGCGTGCTGTTCTTCGTGACGCTGTACCTGCAGAACGTCCACGGCTACGACCCGGTCGAGGCGGGGGTCCACATGCTGCCCCTCACCGCGGTCTTCGTGGTCGCATCGCCGCTCGGTGGCGTGCTCAACCAGCGCTTCGGCCCGAAGCTCGTGGTCCCGCTCGGCATGGCGATGGTCGGCGTGGGCCTCGTCCTGCTGCTGTCACTCCAGCCGGCGTCGGGCTACGTGCACCTGTGGCCGTCGTTCGTGCTGGTCGGCATGGGCGTCGGGATGGTCATCGTCGCCTCGTCCGACGCCATCGTGGCCAATGCCCCCCGCGACGACGCCGGGGTCGCCGGCGGCCTGCAGTCGACCGCTCTCCAGCTGGGTGGGGTCCTCGGCACGAGCATCCTCGGCTCCGTGCTCGTGACCCGCGTCGGCTCGGCTCTCGTCGGGTCGCTCGTCGGCGCCGGCGTTCCGGGTGCCCTCGCCACCCGCCTGCACGCCACCACCGAGCTCGTAGCCCAGGGCGCCGCACCGACGTTCCCCGGAGCGCCTGCCCGTCTCCAGCAGGCGGTCGTTGCCGGCTCGCACCACGCCTTCATGACCGGGCTGCACATCGCCATCCTCGTCGCCGCCGTCGCCGCGTTCGTCGCTGCCGTGCTCGGGCTGCTCCTCCAGCGCTCCGAACCGTCCGAGGGCGGGCGGGCGGTCGTCCTCTAGGATCGTGGTGACGGACGGGCAACGCGGCAACTGCCGTTGCGGCAACTGCAGTAGCGGCGATCGCCGGCGCACCGTGAGCCGCGGGGGGAACGAGCGCGGGGGTGCCCCCGGAGGCGGTCGTGAGGAGCGACCGGCGGTCCGGAGCGGGCCGGTTCGGCCCCGCAGGGGGGGAGTGCACAGGTGAGCGGACGCGGAGCGCGTGCCGAGGACGACAGGATGTCGGGAGCGGTGAGCCATCCTTCGCCGGGCTGTGCCGACGGCGCCGGCGGCGGGCCCGGTCGTGACGCGTCGTCCGGGCTGCGTGAGCGCAAGCTCGCCCGCACACGTGCCCAGCTCACCGAGGCTGCCGACCGCCTCTTCACGAGCCGTGGGTTCGGTGCGGTCACCGTCGAGGACATCTGCTCCGAGGTCGACGTCTCGCCCCGGACCTTCTTCCGCTACTTCCACAGCAAAGAGGACGTCGTCTTCGACGGCATCCAGCCCTGCCTCGAGCAGACGGTCACCGCCTTCGCTGGTCGACCGACCTCCGAGGACGCCTACGAGGCGCTGTCGCAGGCCCTGCTCGCCGTGGTGGGCGACCCGGGTGTCGAGCACGAGCTCCTCCGGGTCCACCTCCTCGTCCGCTCGTCGCCTGAGCTGACCGGGCCGAGCCTCGAGCACTTCCGGACCCTGCAGGACGAGCTCGTCGAGCTGATGTCCGTCCGCCCGCCCGGAAGCTGCACGCGCTCGGTGGCACGCCTGCTGACCGCTGTCGCCTTCGCCGCCTTCGCCGCCACGCTCGACGAGTGGTCCGACCGGCCCGATCGACCGCTCGCGCCGGAGCTCGCCCGTGCCCTCGCCGCCGTGCGCGACGGGGTGCGTGGCATCGCTCGTCTCGGAGCCGGCCCGGTCCGCTCGCCCGCCCGACGGGCGCCGGTCACGCCGCGGCGGACTGGAGGAGGGTCCTCCCCTGCTGGAGGGCGAAGTGGAAGTGGCGCACCTCGTGGGAGATCGACGGCCACACGAGGACGGTGAGGGCCACGCCGGCCACGACGGAGGCGGCGACCAGCCAGACCCGTAGCGCGCGACCCCACGGGCTGGTGCGCCGGTAGCGGGCCCGGCGGCTGACGTCGCGGCGCACGACCCCGGGGACCTGCCACAGGTAGGTGAGGACGTGCACGGCGAGGATGGCGAACCACAGGACGAAGTCGTAGCGGTGCACCACGTACAGCCAGCCGTAAGGCCGCTTCGTCACGACGAGCCCGATGCCCGAGCCGAACAGCACGACGGTGGTGACGACGAGGAACGGTGCGAGGGCGCGCAGGAGCGGCCGGGGCGGGCCCTTGCGCACGTAGTCGGGGTGCCCCGTGTAATAGCGGAGGAACCGCCAGCTCGTGCTGGCCAGCTTGACGAGCACCGGGGGGACGAGGACGAGGCCGATGATGACGTGGGCGGCGAGCAGGTTGTGGATCTTCAGGAGGGTCACCCCCTCGAAGAAGATGAGCACGAAGAGGGCCGCCCCGGCGATGGCGGTGAGGCGCTCGTTGGCTGCTGCCCCCGTGCGCTCGCCGACCCCCTCCCCGGGTGCCGCCAGCTTGCGGACGAGGGCGAGGATCTCGTCGCGCGGGTTGGCGACGTCTGCGCCCGCACCAGGCACCGTGCTCCACGTGCCGAGCGCGGCGGACGAGCCAAGGGGCGTGGCGGTGAGCGTCGTCCCCGCCACGGCGAGACCTCCGGCTCCGCTCTCGCCCGCGCTGCCGTCTCCGCCGGCCGCCATGCGCGCGCCGACCCCGTAGCCGGCGATGATCGAGGTGGCCGTCACGGACTCTGCACCCCGGCCCTGGCGCGTGCCACCCGTGCCACCCGGGCGCCCGAGACCGGCTCCGCCGACGTGGGCCCCATAGGAGCGCCAGCGGTGGACGATCACGTAGGCGATGCCGACGACGGCAAGCGCGCCGAGGACGTAGCCGGCGTCGCTGAAGGCGTGGACGATCTCGTGCCACCGGCTGCCGACGCCGTAGCCGATACCGGCCATGGCCCCGTCCCACAGCAGGCTCCCGGCTGCGGTGAGGACCCCGAAGCGCACGAGCGGGACCTCGGCGACCCCGGCGGGCAAGGCAACGAAGTTGCGGATGACGGGGACCAGCCGACCGCCGAAGACCCCCCAGCGCCCGTGGCGCCCGTACCACGCCTCGGCGCGGTCGAGGTCGTGGTGGGTGAGCAGGAGGTACTTCCCGTAGCGGTCGACGACGAGCCGACCCGCTGTCCGGCCGATGACCCAGGCGACGTAGGCTCCGACGAGCTCCCCGCCCGCACCGGCGGCGATCGCCCCGGCCAGGTTGAGGTGACCCGTGGCCGACAGCGCCCCGGCGAAGCCGAGGGTCAGCTCCGACGACGTCGGCACGCAGCACGACTGGGCGACGCTGAGCACGAAGATCGCCGCGTAGCCGAACGTGCTGACGAAGTGGGTCGGGTTGATCAGTGCGTCCATGCAGGGCTCCCCGTCGCTGCTCGTCCCGTCATTGGTCGTCGTCCGACGGCCGGTCCGCCCGGACCCATCCATGATGGCCGCTCGAGCGGCCCCTGGCAGGTCGAGCGGCCGTACAGCTCTCCGCGTCCCCGGGCCCAGGTGCTCGCAGAGCACGTCCCACTGCCCCGGCGCAGCCCGGTCCGGGGGAGGTTCAGCGCATGAGCCGCCGCGGGAAGGCCAGGGCCGGGACCACGGTCGCCAGGCTGAGGCCGGCGAGGACCCAGAAGATCGGCACGATGTCCGTGTCGCGTACGAAGAGGCCGATGACCAGGACCAGCAAGGCGCCGATGCCGTTGGCGAGGCCCAGGGCGATCCCCGATCCCATCGACCGGTTCTCGGGGAAGATGTCCTGGCCGAGGAGGACCGTGGTGGACGCCGTCAGGAAGAGCGCCGTCCCGAGGAGCCCGGCTGCCACCCAGACCAGGGCACCGCGCAGGTAGACGACGGGGAAGACGAGCGCCGACGTGGCCACGGCCGACGACACGAGCACGGTGCGGCGCCCGAGCCGGTCGGCGAGGTGGCCGCCCCACAGGTTGCCGACGACGCCCACTGTGATCATCGTCGTGATGACGGAGGCCCCCTCGACAAGGCTCCCGCCGCGGACGTGCCAGAGGATGGGGATGAAGGTGGCCAGCCCATAGGTGGTGAGCGCCCGGGGTCCCCGGTAGGCGATCAGCAGGGCCAGCGGCCGTGCGTGCTCGCTCCAGCGGATGGCGGTGCCCGTGCGGGCCCGGGGCGGCAGCTTCGGTGCCCACCGGTAGACGAGGCCGACGGTGGCCAGGCCCGGAACGGCCATGATCCACAGGGCGCCCAGCCCCAGGTGGGTGGCCACGAGGCTGGCGGCCGTGGGCCAGATCCCCCGGCCGAGCTCCCCGCCAACCAGGAACACCGAGGTCAGGAAGCCGGTGCGGCCGTTCACCATGCTCCGGACGGCGGCGAGGGCTTGCGGGTGGAAGAGCGCGCTGCCCACGCCGATGGCCAGCAGGACCACCACGAGCGGACCGATGCTGTGGACGGTGCCGAGCAGCCCGCCGCCGAGAGAGCTGATCGCCAGCCCGATTGCGACCATGTTCCGGCCGCCGATCCGGTCGGCCACCCAGCCGACGGCTGGCTGGAGCGCCTGGCCGACGATGAGGGCGGCGACGAGCGCGCCGGCCATACGCACGGGCTCGTGCACGGAGACGAGGACGGCGGGGAGGACGCCGGGCAGGTAGTTGGCGGCGCCGTCGTTGAGGAGGTGCGCCCACGTGAGCCCGAAGAGCCGGCCCTCGGTGGCCGCCGCCCCAGCGCTCGTGCCCGCGCTCGTGCCCGCGCTCGTCGCGGCCGCGACGAGGCTCGGCTCGCTGGTGGGGGCCACGCTCACCCCAGGGAGAACCGCCGTGCTGGGTGGCCGTATTCCCGCAGGCGGGGGCAGGGCGCGCCGGCGCCCGCACCGGTCACGGCGAGCAGAGGACCTCGCCGTGGGGCACGAGGAAGCACGCGTCGTCGTCGGCGGCCCAGCGCCGCCACGCCCCGGCCAACCGGGCGAGGTCCGCCGGTGTGGCGAGGCCGGTGGTGGTCGCCTGCTCGGCGAAGCGCGAGCGGGTCAGCCGCTCCGCCCACAGCCCACCCCACCAGGCCCGCTCCTCGGGCGTGGCGAAGCACCAGGCACTGGCCGACGCCACGACCTCCGAGTACCCGGCGGCACGCGCCCAGGCGGCGACGTGCCGCCCGCCGTCGGGCTCCCCTCCGGTCGTCCGGGCCACGGCCCGGTAGAGGTCGCACCACTCGTCGAGGTCCGGTGAGCAAGGGTGCCAGCACATCGCCCCGTAGTCGCCCTCGCGGGCGGCGACGACCCCGCCGGCCCGGCAGACCCGGCGCAGCTCGGCGAGCGCGGCGACGGGGTCGGGGAGGTGCTGGAGCACCTGGTGGACGTGGACGACGTCGAAGGACCCGTCGTCGAAGCGCAGGGCGGTGACGTCGCCGACCTCGAAGGAGACGTTGGTCGCCGTCGCCGCGTCGGCCGTGGCGCGCGCCTCGGCCAGCACGTCGTCCGACGCGTCGACACCGACCACCGAGCCGCCGGGGACCCGGGCGGCGAGCCCGATCGTGATGGTGCCCGGTCCGCACCCGGCGTCGAGCACGCGGGCGTCGGCCTGGAGGTGGGGGAGCAGGTACGCCGCCGAGTTGTCGGCGGTGCGCTGGCGGTGCGACCGCAGCACGCTGTCGTGGTGCCCGTGGAGATAGCCGGTCGAGGCGTCGTCGTTGGTCATGCCTCCAGCATCGGGCCGGCAAGGTGAATAAGCAAAGAAGATGTACGACGTGAACGAATAAGATCAGCTAATGCCAGACGCCGAACGTCTCCGGAGCTTCCTCGCCGTCTACCGGGCCGGGTCGGTCACCGGTGCCGCCGCGCACCGGGGGGTCAGCCAGCCGGCGGTCAGCCAGCACCTGGCGGCGCTGGAGGCATCGGTCGGGGCACGCCTCTTCACGCGGGGCGCCGGCGGCGTCGAGCCCACCCAGCGGGGGCGGGAGCTCTACGCGGCGGTGGCCGGCCCCCTCGACGCGCTCGAGGAGGTCCTCGACGAGCTTGCCGTCGGGCGCGGTGCCGGCAGTCCGCCGGCACCCGTGCGGGTGGGCTCGAGCCCGGAGTACTTCGCCGCCCAGGTCCTCCATCGACTTACCGACGTCGACCTCGCCGTCACGGCGACGTTCGCCCCGGACCCGGAGCTCTTCACGCTCCTCGAGCGGGGCGAGGTCGACGTCGCGGTGACGAGCACGACACCGCCGCGGCGCACCGCGCGGGCGAGCCCCGTTGGCGCCACGCGCTTCGTGCTGGTGGCCGCCCCCGGCGTCGCACCCGTCCGCCCGATCGGCTCGCTCGACGAGCTGGCGGGGTGGCTCACCGGTCGGGCGTGGGCCTCGTACAGTCTCGAGCTGCCGATCACGCGCCGGTTCTGGCAGACCGCGCTCGGCCGCCCGTTCGCCGCCCGGCTCCGCCTGGTCGCCCCCGACCTGCGGGCGGTGGTCCACGCTGTCGAGCTCGGGCTCGGCGTCAGCCTGCTGCCCGACTACGTGTGTGCGCGTCCGCTCGCTGCCGGCAGGGTCGTGGAGCTCTACCCCGTCGGCGACCTGGTGCCCGAGGAGCCCCGGTTCGTCTCGACGCGGGCGGGTGAGGAAGCCCGCCCGCAGGTGCGGGCCCTGGTCGACCTGCTCGCCGCCCCGGGGCCTCCTCCGGCTCCCGCGGCCTGACCACCGGCCGCTGCTGCGGCGGTCCTTCGGAGCACGCGCCGAGCCTCCGTCGCCCGGGCGCTCGGTGCCCGACGCCTCCGACAGCACCGCCGCGTACACCCTCGGGGCCTGGCGGACGCGGGCGACGGCCTCGTCGAGGCCGACGGACCAGGCGAAGCCGCACTCGTCGCACGGGTCGCCGTAGCGGGCCGGGCCCGAGAGCGCCCTCGCCGCGTCACGTGCCACGTCCCGGGTATCGCACCGCTGCACCGGTGTACCGCTGTACCGGTCGGCGTGCCCCGCCCGGCGCGATGGTGCCGGGCGGTCAGGCAGCGACGGGCCGGGGGGCGCGTCCCATGAAGGCGGCGAGCCGTTCCCACACGGTGGCGTCGGACGGTGCCTCGACCTCCTTGCCGAAGGGCGTCCCCGGGCCCATGGCGTCGCGGTACTCGGGGCGCAGCATGCTGCGGGCGGCCTCGAGGGCCGTCGCCGCCAGGCCGTCGCCGCCCAGCTGCTGCCCGGTGGCGACGGCGAGGTCCCACGCGTGGGTGACCAGCTCGGTGAGGTACATGTCGACCAGCGTGCGGCCGGTGAAGGTCTCGCCCCAGGGCATCGTGACAGTGGCGTCCAACCTGCGGTCGTCGGCCCACGCCGCCTCGGCCTCACGTCCTGCGGCGCGGAGCGCGCCGGGGGCGTCGGCGAGCTCGACGTGGGGGAACTCGTCGCCCGTCGGCTGCTCGCCCCGCCCGAGGGCGGCGGCCCGGTGCCCGGCTCCGACGAGGTGGTCGACGAGGGTGGACACGTCGAAGTCGGCGCACGGAGTCTGGAGGTGGAGCTGGCCGGGCTCGACCCGGCCGGCGACGGTCGCGGCGAGCTCGTAGGCGCTGACAAGTGCAGGGCGGCGGTCGGTGGTGGTCATGTTCTCTCCTCGGTCGTCGTTCGGAGCGGTGTGCCGGGCGGCCGACGGCGCCCGTCGGCGGGCGGGCCCGCCAGCGCCGGTTCGCCCGGCCGTCGTCAGCTTGCAGGAGAGAAGTGGCCATCTCGTGACCGGTTCT
>JAJZJT010000355.1 GCA_021809995.1 Actinomycetes bacterium | reverse complement strand
CATGGAGCCCGGCCTCACCGTCGGCGACGCTGTGTTCCTCCAGAACCGTTCCTCGTTCCCCCAGACCTTCCGCCTCTACGCCACGAACGTGTTCAACAAGACGAACGGGGGCGCGTTCGCCTTCCGGGGAGCGTCCGCCACGCCAACCGGCCCCGCCTCCTGGATCGACCTCGACCTGAAGGGCTCGGTCGTCCAGTCCGGCAACATCGTGGTCATCCCGGCCGACACGGCGTGGCGCATCCCCATCAGCGTCACGGCACCATCGGGCGTGGCCCCCGGTGTCTACGCCGCAGGCATCGTCGCCCTCGACATCACCACCATCAAGACGCCGTCGAAGGCGAACTACATCCAGGTCCACGAGGGCATCGGCTCCCGCGTGTTCATGACGATCATCGGGAAGCTGACGCACACCGCGGCCGTGGGCACCGTGTGGACGACGCCCGGTGGCGGTGGGCTGTGGCCCCTCGGTGGTTCGCGCCAGGCAGAGCTTCACGTGCAGGTCGTCAACACCGGCAACAGCGTCCTCAACCGACTCACGGTGGCACGGTCCCTGTCGCCCTTGCTCGGCTCGACGACGCACCTGTCCCCGGCCGAGCTCCTCGCGCTCCTCCCCGGTTCGAAGGTGATCCTGAGCGCACCTATCACCGTGACGTCGGCCGAGGGTCCGACCAGCGTGCACGTGGGCTTGACCAGTGCCAGCGGGTTCCGCGCCACTGGGGGGGGTACGGTCTGGTTCTTCCCGTGGGCGCTCGTGCTCGTCGTCGTGGTGGTCGTGGCCATCGTCGTCATCTGGATCCGCCGCCGCCGCCGACACGAAGGCGAGCGGGTCACGGCCACCGGCGGCCCTGCCCGAGGCGCAGGCAGGGTGTCCTCGCCGACCGAACCGGCGGTGGCGCGCCGGCTGCCCAAGGTGCCCGCCGGGCCGCCGTCCACCGCCGACCGGCAGACCTGAGCCCACCACCGTCATGGCAGGGGCGTTCGACACCATCGCACGGCAACTCCCCGGGGTCACGATCCGGAAGCTCGCCACGGCACTCGGGATCCTCGTCCTGGCATCGGTGGTCGCATGGGTGGCGGGGACGGCGCCGGCAGTCGCCGCCGGTGCGACCACCACCGGGCGGGCCTCAGTCGTCGTGATACCCGACAGCGCCTCTCCGGGCCAGCAGGTCCAGGTCATCGCCGCCGGCCTCCCTCCGAGCAAGGACGCCGAGGTCGAGCTGTGCGGAGATCTCGACCTGACCGGATCAGCGGACTGCGCTCTCGACGTGGCCACCGGGGGACCGACTTCCCCCAGTGGAACGCTCACCGTGCCGCTGACCGTGGAGGTCCCCCCCGTTCCCTGCCCGTGCGTGGTCGCCGTCTCCGTCGACGGGCAGCCGATCGCAGGCGCCACCACGGCCGTCTCGGTGACCGGCGCTCCCACCGGGCCGCTCTCCCCGGTCGCCGCGCCGGCCGCCGATGTGCGGGTCGTCTCGCTCAGCGTGGAGACGCCGTTCGACTGGAAGACGCTCGTCGGCGGCGCACCGCGGGGAACCCTCGTCCTCCGGCTCCGGAACGACGGTGGGGCGGCAGCCGCCCTGCCCATCGCCACCGTCGAGGCGGGTGCCGGTGGCAGAGCCGCCACCTCACTCTCGCCCGCACCCCTCGGCCCGTTGTCCCCCGGTAAGACGCGGACCTGGACGATCCCGTTGTCGTTCCCGGCACTGGACTACGGCGGCATCGCCGTGCGCGTCGTCGTCCCGCTCCCGGGCGAGCACCTGGTGGCTGTCACCCGCGTCGCGGACATCCCGTGGGTCCCGCTTGGCATCCTCGCGCTGATCATTCTCCTGGCCGGGTGGGCCGTTGTCCGGAGGCTGCGCAGGATCCTCCGGCACCGGCAGGAGCGCGTCCCCGACGTCGGCGAGGTGACCCAGCCGGTCGGCCCGCCAGTGGGGCCGGGCGCGGACGGTGCGGAAGGGCCGGGTACCGGCCACCAGCCGGCGGGGGGCTCCAGAGGCGCCCAGAGTACCGGGCCTGCCCCCGTCGACGGCCAGGTTCCCGCGTTCGCCGGCAACGGCGACCACGCCGCCACCGGGCCTTCCGCGCGGACGGGCACCACCGGGAGCACGTCCGCAACGAGTGACTGCTCCCGCCACTCCGGCCGCTCCCGCCGCTCCGGTAACGACTCCGACGACGCGCGGGAGCCGTCGAGCGCGTCCGCGTCCGTGCAGGGAACCCGTTCCACGGCGCGGTACCACTGGGAGGAAGAGGTCTGGTTCATGGGGCGCGAAGAGCCGAGGCGCGGCGATCACAGCGCCACGGATGGCAGGACGGGTCACGAGGACCGCATCGGGCGCGACGCCGAGAACCGGAGAGCACCTGGCCCGAGGTGACCGGGCACCCGCCGGTTGCCGACACGGCCAGGGCCGCCGGCGTGGACAGGGCTGCCGGCGACTACCGTCGTAGTCCCATGGGGAACACGTCGGCTCCGGACCTCGCCGTGGGGTCGTTCACCCCGTCTGGACCGT
>JAJZJT010000354.1 GCA_021809995.1 Actinomycetes bacterium | reverse complement strand
CCCTCGGGCTCCTACGGCTACGACGTGTCCAACTGGCAGTGCCTCGGCGGTCTGCCGCCCAACCCCCACACCGTCGGCGTCGTCGAGGTGAACGGCAGCTCGTTCGGGGGCATCAACCCGTGCCTGGCGACCGAAGCGGCGTGGGCCGGAGGCGGGCTCAACCTGTACACCTTCCTCACCTACGGCACGCAGGCCAGCTCGGGCGACCCGTCGTGCGCCGTGCTCGCCGTGCCGTCGGCCTGCAACTTCGGCTTCGCCGCCGCCCAGGACGCCTTCGCCAAGGCGGCCGCCGCCGGGGTCAACACGGCCGTGCCGTGGTGGCTGGACGTCGAGGCGCCGTCGCTGTGGTCGACGAACCTCGCCGCCAATGCCTCGCTCGTGCAGGGGGCGATCGAGGGCCTCCACGCCGAGGGGCTCAACTCGGTGGGCGTCTACGCCAGCCCGGGCGTGTGGAACCAGATCGTCGGCGACTACCAGCCCGCCGTCCCCTACTGGATGGCGTCGTGGCAGTACCCGGGTGGGCCCGCCTCGCTCTGCAGCCAGGGCGCCTCGGCCTACCCGTCCGACAAGCTCCCCACCGGCCCCGTCCAGCTCGTCCAGTACGGCTCGCCGAGCTTCCCGGTCCCCGAGCCGAACATGGACACCGCCTTCGACAACGACTACGCCTGCTGAGCCGGCCGAGGCCAGCCGAACGAGCCGAGGGGCGCTGAGTGGGCCCCGGGGACAGGCCTCAGATGCCCGGTGCCCCGCCCCGCCCTGCCGCCGACCAGGCGTCGACCCTCCCCTCACCGGCCCCCTCCCCGGCGAGCAGCGCTCCCCCGGTGCTGCCCGGAGCCGCAGCACCGCTCCCGGCCACCAGGTGGGCCGTGTCGTTGTAGGCGAGGAGGCGCCACCGGTCACCGTCGACCTCCCACGTGGTGAGCGAGGCGTGCCCGGTGCGCAGCTGGAGCCGGGCACCGTCCCGTCCCCCGGCCACCGGCAGCAGGGCGAGCACGGAGGCCTCGACGACCCCGGCATGGCTCGCCACGACCACCAGCTCGCCGGGGTGCTCGGCGGCCAGCCGGCGCAGGGCGGCCTCGACCCGGCGGACGAAGCCCGTCCAGCTCTCCCCGCCCGGGGCGATCGGCCGGTCGGGCTCGGTGTCCCAGTCGGGGTCGCCGAAGCGGGCCGAGAACTCGCCCCAGGCCAGCCCGTCGGCCTCGCCGGGGTGGAGCTCGCACACGTCGCAGTCGCGCACGACCTCGGGCATCACGTGCCCGCCGGTCGGACCGAGGGCGGGGGCGAGCAGCTCGGCCGTCTCGACCGCCCGGGGCAGCTCGCTCGCCACGAGGGCGCCGGCCCCAGCGAGCTCGCCGGTGGCGAGCAGCCGCTCGCGCAGCGCGACCACCTGCGCCACGCCGCGCTCGGTGAGCCCCGTGCACCCGCGCCGCCCGCCGCAGACGCCGGTGACGTTGCACCGGGCCTCGCCATGGCGGACGAGCACGAGACGAGTGGCGCCCGACGAGGCCGACCCGATCGTGCGCACGCCATCGGGCGGAGACCCGGCCGCCGGGCCCGGGTCCTCCGTCACGCCAGCTCGCCCACGAACGCCTCCAGCTGGCGAAGCGTTCGGCACTCGACCACGGCATCGCAGTGGGTGCCGTACTCGCTCACGATCGAGTCCCCCGAGTCCCAGTAGGCGCGGGGCTCGGGGTTCAGCCAGTAGACGTGGCGGGCCCGCGCCCGGACGTCCTTCAGCACCCAGGCGTTCGAGGCGTGGTAGTTGTTCCGCGCGTCCCCGAGGAGCAGCACGCTCGTGCGGGGCGTGATCTCCTCCCCCCACCGCTCGAGGAACACGGCGAGCGCGTGCCCGTAGTCGGAGTGACCGTCGACCCACACCACGTCGGCGTCGGTGTTGATGCGGTGCACCGCGTCCGCCGGGTCGTCGGCCCCCTCGAAGAGGGAGGTCACCTCGTCGATCCCGTCGACGAAGACGAAGCTGCGCACCTTGGAGAACTGCGAGTTGATGGCGTGGACCAGGTGGAGGGTGAAGCGGGCGAAGGACGCCACCGAGCCCGAGATGTCGGCCACCACCATGATCTCGGGCTTGGCCGGGCGCGGGTAGCGGAAGCGAGGGTCGACGGGCACGCCGCCGGTCGAGAGCGCGTGGCGCATCGTGCTCCGGAAGTCGAGCGGCCCCCTCCGCCCGTGACGGCGCTTGCGGGCGAGCCGCACGGCAAGCTTGCGGGCGAGGGGGCGGAGCGCCCGATTGAGCGCGACCATCTCCTCGCGGGTGGCGTGCATGACGTCGACGTCCTCGGGCAGCGGCTTGCGCAGCGACTTGGCGAGGGCCTCGGCGCCTCGGTCGGCCACCAGCCGGCGCCGGATCTCCGCCTCGATCTCGGCCTTCAGGGCGTCGATGCGCGCCCGGTACTCGTCACGCAGGAGGCGCTCCTCGAGGGCGGTGAGACCGCCCCCGGCCCCGCCGTCGGCCCCGGCCCCGGCCCCGCCGTCGGCCGGCGCGGCGGC
>JAJZJT010000353.1 GCA_021809995.1 Actinomycetes bacterium | reverse complement strand
CCGGGACGGCGGCCGAGGTCGTGCCCATTCGGGCGGTCGACGACCGGCCGATGGGCCATGCCGTGCCGGGCCCGATCACCACTCAAGTCCAGCAGACGTACTTTGCCGCCGTCCGCGGCCAGGTCGACCGCTACAAGGACTGGCTCGACCATGTCGAGTGACGGACCTGCCCTCGGCGGGCCGCACGGGCACGACCACGGGCACGATGCCGGGCACGACCACGGGCACGGGCACGAGCCGACCGCCGGCCAGCGTTCGCACGCCGAGCTTCGGGCGCGGCGTCGGGCGACGGGTGACCGCACCGACGGCGCCGCCGGCGCTGGTGCCGGCCACGACGTCGGGCTCCCGGACCTGCCCGACGCCGTCGACGTCTTCGACACCACCTTGCGCGACGGGTCCCAGCAGGAAGGGCTGTCGCTGACCGTCGACGACAAGCTGCGGGTGGCCGAGCAGCTCGACCACCTCGGCGTCACCTTCATCGAAGGCGGCTGGCCCGGGGCCAACCCGAAGGACGCCGAGTTCTTCGCTCGTGCCCCGAAGGAGCTCGACCTGGCCACCGCCACCCTGGTCGCCTTCGGGTCGACACGCCGGGCTGCCGTGCGGGCCGAGGACGACGAGACGCTCCGCCACCTCGTCGAGGCGGGAACGCCGGCTGTGTGCATCGTGGCCAAGTCGTCCGAGGTGCACGTGGTCGACGCCCTGCGGACCACCCTCGACGAGGCCGTCGCCATGGTCGCCGACTCGGTCGAGTTCCTGCGCCGCAACGACCTCCGGGTGTTCCTCGACGCCGAGCACTTCTTCGACGGCTACAAGGCCAACCCGGCGTTCGCCCGGCGGATCCTGCAGGCGGCCGAGGAGGCGGGTGCCGAGGCCCTCGTGCTGTGCGACACCAACGGGGGAACCCTCCCTCACGAGGTGAGCCGCATCGTGGCCGACGTGGTCGGCTCGTTCGACAGCCAGGTCGGCGTCCACTTCCACAACGACTCGGGGGTCGCGGTAGCCAACTCGCTGGCCGCCGTGGGCGTCGGAGCCACCCACGTCCAGGGGTGCGTCAACGGCTACGGCGAGCGGGCCGGCAATGCAGACCTGTCGGCCACCATCCCCGACCTCACCGTGAAGCTCCGGGTGCGGACCATCCCCGAGGGTCGCCTCGAGCGCCTCACCCCGGTCGCCCATCACATCGCCGAGCTGGTCAACATCGCCCCGAACCCCCAGCAGCCCTACGTCGGGGCCTCGGTCTTCGCCCACAAGGCGGGGCTCCACACGAGCGCCATCGCGCGGCGCTCCGACGCCTACGAGCACGTCCAGCCCGAGCTGGTGGGCAACGGGACGCGCTTCGTCGTCTCCGAGATGGCCGGCCGCTCCACGCTTGCCCTGAAGGCGGCCGAGCTGGGCATCGAGCTCGGCTCGGACGCCATGGGCTCGGTGCTCGACTCGCTCAAGCGGCTCGAGCACGAGGGGTACCACTTCGAGGTCGCCGACGCGTCGCTCGAGCTCCTGCTGCGCCGGGCCACCGGGTGGCGCCAGGCGTTCTTCGAGCTCGAGTCGTACCGGGTCATCGCCGAGCGCAACGCCGGCCGCTCGACCGAGGCCACGGTGAAGGTCCTGGCGGGCCCTGAGCGGATCGTGGCCACCGCCGAGGGGAACGGCCCCGTCAACGCCCTCGACGCCGCCCTCCGGGACGCCATCGAGCGCTGGTACCCGGCGCTCGGCGGCATCCACCTCGTCGACTACCGGGTGCGGGTCCTCGACACCGGGGCGGGCACCGGATCGGTCACCCGGGTCCTCATCGACTCGACCGATGGAGAGCGGACCTGGACGACCATCGGTGTGTCGGAGAACATCATCGACGCCTCGTGGCAGGCCCTCTGCGACTCGATCGTCTACGGTCTGCTGCGTGCGGGGTCCGCCCCGGTGGGCGTGCCCGACGCGGCGCCGCAGGACGCGAGCCGCGACGACGAGGAGTAGGAGCAGCGTGACCCAGCCCAGCTTCGTCCCGATCATCGAGGCCGACCAGGCGCGGCCGGCCTACCGGCTCCGCGTCCCGAGCGTCTGGACGCAGTCCCGGCCCGCCGAGGTGCGCTCGACGGCCCAGCCCCGAGGTCGGCGGATGGGCAGCCCCGGGCCCGACGTCGGCTATGCCCTGAAGTTGGCTCGGTACCTCGAGGACGAGGTCGAGCTGCAACCGGGCGAGCACCTCCACGACGCCATGGCCGGCATCACGGCGGTGGCCATGCGCCGGGCTGCGGGGTTCGGTCGGGCACCGGTCCTCGTCGACCTCCGCACCGCCGCCACGCTGTGGGGGTACCTCCCCGGCGCGCCCGCTGACCTGGTGGCCTTCCGAGTGCCGGTCTTCCGTGGCGCGTCCCACCTCTACGGCGTCCAGCGGGCCATCAGCGACCGGGTGCGACCCGAGACGTACCGGCTCACCCCCGAAGCCGTGGCCGAGCGGCTCGGTGAGTGGCGCTCGTTCTTCGTCGCCGACGAGCCTGCGGCCGCGCCGGCCGCACCGGCCGCGCCGGCCGCACCG
>JAJZJT010000036.1 GCA_021809995.1 Actinomycetes bacterium | reverse complement strand
GGGACCGGAGGGCGTCGGCGGGGCCATCGCACTCACGGGGTCGACCGCCACCCCCGGTGTACCGTGCGGGAGTCCGGGATCGACGAGCGAGACGAGCCGAGCATGAACGCCACTGACGATCGGTATCAGACCCTCGAGGTGGAGGAGGTGGAGACCGGAATCGTGCTGGTGACACTGGACCGTGAACGCACGCTGAACGCGCTCACGTTCGCCATGTTCGACGAGCTGCTCGCCGTCGCGACCGCGCTCGACGCGGACACCTCGGTCCGGGCGATCGTCCTCACCGGAGCCGGACGTGGCTTCTGCTCGGGGCTCGACCTCGGCGACGCGGGGACGCTTACCACGATGGACCTCGGCACCAACCTCCGCGGCCAGGAGCACTGGGCTCGCTGCATCACGAGCTTCCACGCCATCGACACCCCGGTCATCGCCGCGGTCAACGGGCCGGCGGCCGGCGCCGGGCTCGCCCTCGCCCTCGCCGCCGACGTCCGGGTCGCCGCCCGGTCGGCACGCTTCAACGCCGCGTTCGTCCGCATCGGGCTCTCCGGCGGCGACTGCGGAACGTCGTACTTCCTGCCGAGGATCGTCGGGCTCGGACGCGCCTACGAGCTCCTCATGACGGGCCGGTCGGTCGACGCCGCGGAAGCCGTTCGCATCGGTCTCGCGAACGACGTCGTCGACGACGGCGAGGTCGTGGACCGGGCTACCGAGATCGCCCGAGCCATCGTCGCCAATTCGCCGATCGGGGTGCGCCTCACCAAGCAGCTCGTCTCGGCGAACGTGGACGCCCCCTCGCTCGGGAGCGCTCTCCAGCTCGAGAACCGCAGCCAGGTGCTCACGGCCCGCAGCGAGGACATGGCCGAGGCGCTGGATGCGTTCGTCGCCAAGCGCCCGCCGGCGTTCCACGACCGGTGACCTGCGCCCCGTAGGGTGCGCCCGAGCGCTGAGGCGGCTAGTCGGTGCCGTCCGCCGGAAGGACGCCTTCCGCCCCGTCGACGACCACGCCCTCCTCGGGCAGCCGACCGGCGACGGCGACGTGGAAGCCGTGGACGTGCCGGCTCATCGCCGTGAACGCCTCGTCGCGCTTGCCCTCGGTGACGGCGCGCAGCACCCGGCGATGGGCCTTGACGGTCAGCCGCTTGGTCTCCTCCCGGTTGAAGTCGGGGATGTCCGTGCCCTGGCGGATGAGGGTGGACAGCGACGACATGAGGGCGAAGATCAGCTCGTTGTGGCTCGCCTTGGCGACCGACACGTGCCAGATGACGTTCTCGTCGAGGAAGCGGTCGAGGTCGTCGACGTTGGACTCGACGGCGACGGTGGCCTCCTCGATAGCAGCCAGCTCTTCCTCGGTCCGGCGCTCGGCGGCGAGCCCGGCGGCGAACGGCTCGACGGCCTCGCGGACCTCGACGACGGAGGGGAGGCGGATGCGGCGGCCGAGGACGAAACCCTGGATGCTCCGCTCGAAGGGCTGCAGGCCGGGGCGCCGCACGGCCGTGCCGCCCGAGCGGCCCGGTCGGATGTCGACGAGGCCCTCGATCTCGAGGATGCGCAGCGCCTCGCGGACGGTGCCGCGGCTCAGCCCGCTCGTCGCCGCCAGGTCTCGCTCGACCGGCAGGAACACGCCTTCTTCGAGCTGGCCGCTCAGGATCTGCTGGCGCAGGTGGTCGGCCAAGATGTCGGACGCCTTGGGGACCGTCAGGGCGGGCAGCCCGAGGTCCCCCTCGTTGAGCCGCCGCCCGACACGCGACGGCACCACTGCCACCGCGTCCGGGACGACCTGTGCCGGGGCGCCCGAGCCCGAGCCAGCCACGACGGCCTCCGTCGCCGAACCGTCACCAGGGGAAGTAGGCACCGATCACTGTCCGATCTCACGCGCCACGTGTCCAGCAAACCTTTGGACCAACTGTACCGGGAAGGGGACGCTGCCGGGGCTCACGGAGCCTCGGGCGGGGCCATGACGCCACGGAAGCCGCCGTCGAGGCGCACGACGGCACCCGTCAGATAGCTCGTCTCGACGAAGCAGAGGTCGAGGACCGCCGCGGCGACCTCGTCAGGCGTGACGATGCGTCCGCCGGGGAGCTGGGCCTCCATCAACGCCCGGTCGACGTCCCGGTGGAAGCGCGACGCCTCGGTGAGGACGGCCCCGAGGACGACGGCATTGACTCGGATGCCGTGCGGGGCCCACTCGTAGGCGAGGGTCTCGGTCAGGCTGTTCACGCCGGCCTTGGCCGCCGCGTAGTGGCTGGCGTGGGGGTGGGGGCGCAGCGCCGCCACCGAGCTCAGGTTGCAGATCGTCCCGCCCCCCTGGTCGCGCAGGTAGGGAAAGGCGGCCCGGCAGGCGAGGAACGTGGTGGTGAGGTTGGCGTCGACCACCGACCGCCAGCCGTTCTCGGTGAGCTCCTCGGCCGGGGCGAAGAAGAGGCCGGCCGCGTTGTTGACCAGCACGTCGAGGCGCCCGAAGCGCTCGACCGTCTCAGCCGCCAGCCGGTCGGCCTGGTCGCCGTGGCGCAGGTCGGCCCCGACGGCCAGCACCTCGCCGCCCGCCGCCTCGACGTCGGCGACCACGTCGGCCAGGCGCTCGACGCGCCTGCTGTTCACGACCACGCGGGCCCCGCGCACCGCCGCCTCGACGGCGAGGGCGCGCCCGATGCCCCCGGCGCTCCCCGTCACGACCACCACCGGGTGCTCGCGTACGGCGCCTGCGACCGGGCCTCCACTTCCGCCCCGTCCCTCGCTCACGGCCGGTCCCGGAGGTCGCGCCGGAGGAGCTTGCCGCTGCTCGTCTTGGGGAGCTCGTCCTCGAAGCGCACCGACCGCGGGCACTTGTAGGAGGCCAGCCGCTCGCGACAGAAGGCGATGAGCTCGTCCTCGGTGGCCGACGCGCCGGCGCGCAACGACACGTGGGCCCGTACCGTCTCACCTCGGTAGGGGTCGGGGACGCCGACGACGGCTGCCTCGCGGACCGCAGGGTGCTCGTAGAGCACGTCCTCGACCTCGCGGGGCCACACCTTGTACCCCGAGGCGTTGATCTGGTCCTTCTTCCGGTCGACGACGTAGAACCAGCCGGCGTCGTCCATCAGTCCGATGTCGCCGGTGAAGAGCCGGCCCCCGGGGATCGCCGCCGCCGTCTCGTCGGGCTTGCCCCAGTAGCCCGGTACCACCATCGGCCCCGAGATGACGAGCTCGCCGAGGGTGCCCGGCGGCACCGGCTCCCCCGTGGCGGCGTCGACCACCTCCACCATGGCCCCGGGCACGGGCACGCCCACCGAGATGGCCGACGTCTGGGAGTCGACCGGCCCGGGTCGGCCCGGCGGCGTCAGGTGGCTCGGCGAGGTCGTCTCGGTCAGTCCATAGACGCTCGTGATGGAGATGCCGGTGCGCTCGGCGAAGCGGTCGACGACGGCCTTGGTGACCGGCGCGCCGCCCGAGGCGGCGTAGCGGAGGCTGCTCAGGTCCACCGAGGCGAGCCCGGGGTGCTCGGCGAGGGCCAGGTAGGCGGTGATCGCCGCGATGGTGAACGTCGGGCGCCACCGCTCGACCGAGGCGAGCACCAGCTCGGGGTCGAAGCGGTGGCTGAGCACGAGCGGCGAGCCGCAGTACCACGACACCGCCAGATGGCCGACGAGGCCGGTGACGTGGAAGAGCGGGGCGATGCCGAGCACGGGGTCGTCCTCGCCGAGCCTGAACCACTCGGCGAAGACCTGGGCGTTGTAGGCCATGCCAGCGTGCGTCAGCATGGCGGCCTTGGGCGGACCGGTCGTCCCCGAGGTGTAGACGAGCGCCGCTACGTCGTCTCCGGCGACGGCCCGCTCGGGTGCCGCGAGCCCCGCCCCTCGGTGGACGGCGTCGAGCAGGCGCTCGGCGTCGCCGACGGCGCGCCGCCCGCCGGAGGCCGCGGCCAGGTGGGCGCGACCCTCGTCGTCCACGACCCAGTCGGCCGGGTGGGTCACGAGCACCCGCTCGAGCGGAGAGCCCGCTACGACGTCGCGCACGACGTCGTCGTAGAGGTCTTCGAGGCACACGAGCACCGAGGCGCCGGCGTCGGCCAGCTCGAAGGAGAGCTCGCGCCCCTTCAGCAGCGGGCTGAGCGACACGGCCACCCCGCCGGCCTTCCACGCCGCCACGAGGGCGATCGCCCATTGCGGGTCGTTCTGAACGAGGACGGCCACCCGGCCCCCTGGGGGCAGACCCCCGAGCACGAGGTCGGCAGCGAGGGCCGTCGCTGCCGCGTCCACCTCGGCGTAGGTGAGCGCCGTGCCGAAGACGCAGAGGGCGGGGTCGCCGCCGCGGCGGGAAACCGCGTCGTCCCACAGCGCCGCCATGGTCGCAAAGCGCGGCTCGAGCGTGGCGCCCACGCCGTCGGGGTAGAGGGCGAGCCAGGGCCGCGCTGCGTACGGGGCCGCCGCGCCCTCCTCGCCGAGCGGCGGCGGGCCGGCCGTCGTCATCTCGCTCATCGCCGGCCGGCCAGGGTGAAGCGGGGCAGGAAGACCCCGTCGTCCTCGTCGATGCGGAGACGGACGGGGAGCTCGATGGCGAGGTCCTCCTCGGGGGCGTCCACGTTCGTGATGAGGCGCGGCCCCTCGTCGAGCTCGACGATGGCCACGTTGTAAGGGACCCGCTCCGCGAACGCCTCGTGGACGGCCTGGCGGTAGACGACCCAGCTGATGATGCGGCCGCCGCCCGAGGCGACCTCCCAGGTGCGCGACCCGGACAGGCAGCGTGGGCACTGGTCGCGGGCTGGCAGCCAGGCGTTCCCGCAGGCGTGGCAGCGCTGGAAGCGGAGCTCGCCGGCGGCGAGCCCCGACCAGTAGGGCTCGGTGAGGGGCGTGACCTCGGGCCGGGGCAGCACGGTCACTCCTGGCCGAGGACGAGCGTCGAGTGGGTGTGCATGATCCCTCCCTGGTTGCTCACGACGCACGTCCGGGCACCTGCGACCTGGTTGGCCGAGGTCCCCCTCATCTGGCGGACTCCCTCGAGGACGAGCTGCATGCCGGGCATCCCCGTCTCGGAGAGCAGCCCGCCACTCGTGTTGACGGGGAGCCCGCCGCCGAGCTGGAGCGTGCCGCCGGCGACGAAGGGGCCGCCCTGGCCCTTCGTGCAGAAGCCGTAGTCCTCGAGGGTCATGAGCACGGTGATGGTGAAGCAGTCGTAGAGCTGGGCGACGTCGACGTCCTCGGGCCGGACGCCGGCCATGGCGAACGCCGTGCGGGCCGAGACGGCCGCCGCAGTCTCGGTGAGCGTCGGCCGCTGGGCGACCTCCCACGAGGTCTGCCCCTGCCCGAAGCCGAGCACCGGGACCGGGGCGGGCACGCCGAGCTGGCGCGCCCGTTCCTTGCTCATGACCACGATGGCCGCCGCCCCGTCCGAGATGAGGCAGCAGTCGTCACGGCAGAAGGGGTCCACGACCGGCCGCGACCGGGCAAAGTCCTCGAGCGTGATGGCGGAGCGCAGCTGGGCGTCGGGGTTGGCTGCCCCGTGGCGCCGCGCCGCCACGGCGATCTCGCCGAGGTGCTCGTGGGTCGTCCCGAACTCCTCCATGTGCCGGCGGGCGATCATCGCGTAGCCGGCCGGCGTCCCGAACCAGCCGAAGACCGCGTCGTCCCCCCACGCCCGCTCGTAGGCCTGCCGGGTGCCGGTTCGCGGGTTGTCGGCCGTGGTCACGACGGCCACGTCGCACTGGCCGTGGGCGATCGCCATGGCGGCGAAGGAGAGCATCGAGATGTTGGTAGCGCCTCCCTGGTCCCACACGCCCCCGATGCGGGGCTGGACCCCGAGCGCCTCGGCGACCACCTGCCCGTACATCGGGACGTGCCCCGAGGTCGGGTACTTGACGAACACGGCGTCGACCGCCTCCTTCTCCACCCGTGCGTCGGCCAGGGCGTTGCGCACCGCCTCGACGTTCATCGAGGTGGGCGAGCGGCCTGGCAGCTTGCCGAAGGCGGTGTGGCCGATGCCGGCGATCACCACGTCCCCACGCACTAGATCACTCCCTTCTCGCGCAGCTCGGCCAGCCGGTCGCTCCCGAGGCCCAGCCACGTCCCGTAGACCTCGTCGTTGTGCTCGCCGAGCCGCGGGCTCGGCGTCACTTCGGGCTCGAAGCCGTCGAAGCGCAGCGGGCTCGCCGGCACGACGAGCGGGCCGAGGTCGGGGTCGACGAGCTCACGCAGCATCCCCCGGGCGTGGAGGTGGGCGTCGTGGACGACCTCGTCGAGCTCGCGCACGGGCGCGCAGGGGACGCCGCTCGCCTGCAGGCGGGACACCACGTCGTCGCGGTCGAGCCCGCCCGACCACGCCCGGACGAGGTCGTCGACCTCCTCCATGTGGGCCACCCGGTCGACACGGGTGGCGTAGCGGGGGTCCCCGGCCAGCTCGGGTGCGCCCATGGCCTCGGTGAGGCACCGCCAATGGGCGTCCGTCACGCAGATGAGCGCCACCCGGCCGTCGCGGGCCGGGTACACGTTGTAGGGCGCCTCGGCCATGCCCGAGTGGTGGTTGCCGGTCCGGGCTACGGCGTGGTGCCCGTCGCCCTGGCCGAAGTAGAGCCCGAGGCTCGACATCAGCGACGGGTACACGGCGTCCAACATGGCCACCTCGACCTTGGCGCCCCGACCGGTCACCTCGCGCCGGTAGAGCGCGGTGACGATGGCGCCGTAGAGGTGGATGCCCCCGAGGAAGTCCCCGAGGGCCGCCCCGGCCTTGACCGGCTCGCCGTCGGGGAACCCGGTCGTCGCCATCACCCCGGCCATGGCCTGCACAGTGAGGTCCATCGCCGGCAAGTCCCGGTACGGGCCCCAGCTGCCGTACCCCGAGCTCGACGCGTAGACCAGGCGGGGGTAGCGCTCGAGCAGCTCGTCGGCGGCGACGCCGAGACGGGCGAGGACCCCTGGGCGGTAGTTCTCGACAAAGACGTCGGCCCGTCCGGCCAGCTTGACGAGGAGGTCGACCCCCTCGGGGTGCTTGAGGTTGAGGGTCACGGCGCGCTTGGACGAGTTGAGCATGGCGAAGGGGGCGGCCGCGCCCGCCTTGCGCCCGCGCCCCCGCAGGTTCTCGCCGCCCGGCGGCTCGACCTTGACGACGTCGGCACCGCCCAGCGCCATGAGCAAGGTGGCGTACGGCGCGTTGTAGATCTGGCCGAGGTCGACGACGGTGATCCCCGACAGCGGACCGCGCCGCTCCTCTGCCGCCACGTCCCCGCTCACCGCCCGAGGAAAGCGGCCGGCCGGCGCTCGGCGAAGGCGGCGGGGCCTTCGCGGGCGTCCTCGGTCTGCTGGAGGTGCCGGTTCATCGCCTGCTCGAGCCGGAGCCCCGACACGCGGTCGAGGTCACGGGAGCGCACGGCGAGCTCCTTGGTCGCCTGCACGGCGAGGGGGGCGTTGGCGGCGATCTCGGCAGCGACCTCGCGGGCGCGCGGGAGGAGCGCGTCGCGCTCGACGACCTCGTTGACGAGGCCCCAGCGGGCCGCCGTGGCGGCGTCGACGCTGCGTCCGGTGAGCAGCAGCTCCATGCCGATGGCGAAGGGGAGCTGTTCGAGGACGCGCTGGGTGCCGCCGTTGCCGGCCAGGATGCCCCGCTTGACCTCAGTGAGGCCGAAGGTGGCGTGCGGGACGGCGATACGGATATCGGTCGCCAACATCAGGGTCATCCCCCCGCCGAGGCAGTAGCCGTTGACGGCGGCGATGACCGGCTTCCACACCTCGAGCCCCCGGTTGAGCAGCTGCTCGTGCTGGGTCAGCCAGAAGCCGGAGAGGTCTTGGGGGGCGGTCACGTAGCTCTTCAGGTCGGCGCCCGTCGAGAAGGACCGCTCGCCGGCGCCCGTCACGATCGCCACCCGGATGGCCGGGTCGTCGCGCACCTCGACCCACAGCTCGGAGAGCCGTCGATAGGCGTCCGCGTCCATGGCGTTGAGCCGCTCGGGACGGTTCAGGGTGATCTCGGCGATGCCATTTTCGACGACGAAGTCGACGCTCATCGGTCCCGACCGGCAGCGCCGTTGCGGATCAGCTCACGGGCCACGACCATGCGGTGGACCTCCGAGGGCCCCTCCCCGATCCGCTTGATGCGGAGCTCGCGGTACCAGCGCTCGAGGGGGAACTCCTTCGTGACGCCGAGCCCGCCGAGGATCTGGATGCACCGGTCGACGACCCGTCCCGCCGTCTCGGTGGCGTACACCTTGGCCGCCGACGCCTCGACCTTGAACTCGCGGCCCAGGTCGGCCCGCCAGGCCGCTTCGTAGACAAGGCCGCGGGCGGCCCGGATCTCGATCTCGGAGTCGGCCAGCATCCACTGGATCGCCTGCTTGTCGGCCAGCCGGCTGCCGAAGGTCTCGCGGTTGACGGCGTGCTCGACGGCGATCTCAAGAGCAGCGCTGGCGATACCGAGGGTGGCCGCCGCGTACGGGACCCGGCCGTGGACCAGCCACTCCTGGGCCAGCTCGAAGCCGCGTCCCTCCTCGCCGAGGAGGTTCTCGTCGGGCACCCGGCAGTCGACGAAGGAGAGCTCGCAGGGGTACCACGGCCGGATCACCGGGATCGGCCGCATGGTGAGGCCCGGCGTTTCCCGCTCGACGACGAAGCAGCTGATGCCCTGGCGCCCCTTGCCGGGGCTGGTGCGGGCGAACACGATGCCCCAGTCGGACGAGTCCGCCGCCGAGATGAACACCTTCGTCCCGTTGATCACCCACTCGTCACCGTCCTGGACGGCGTTGGTCGTGATGGCCCGGGCCGGGTCGGCGCCGCCCGAGGGCTCGGTGATGGCCACGAACGTCTTGCCGCCCGAGGCAACGGTGGGGACGGCGTAGCGCTCGACCTGCTCGGGCGTCCCCTTCCAGATCACGTTCGGCGGGTCCCAGCCGAACGTGCCGGCGGCAGGCGTGTACGCGCCCATCCGGCACTGCGACGCCTGCTCGGCGACCACGCACTGAGCGAGCAGGCTCATCCCGCTGCCGCCGTGCTCGACCGGCGAGGCCACGCACCACAGGCCAGCGGCGCGCGCCTTCTTGCGGAGCTCGTCGAGGACGTCGTGCGGGAGCTCGTACGCCTCGAAGTCGAGCGGTTCCTCGGCCGGGCGCACCTCGTGGCGCATGAAGTCTCGGACCACCTTGCGGAGCTGCTGGAGCTCGTCGGGGAGCTCCCAGGCCCAGCCGTCCATCGTCATCGCTGTCCTCCATCGCTGTCGACCGCCTCCGACGCTTCCGGACGGGCCGCGCCGGCGCCTCGATCCGCCTCCCGCCGCTGCCGGAGCTCCTCGCGGCGCTCCTTCGTGCCGGCTTCGTCGAGCCGGTGCCGCGGACGCCTCGCCGGACCCTCGACGCCGGCCACCACCACGCCGTAGACGTCCGCGGCCCGCTCCCGGCTGACGACGCCATGGTCGAGGTCGCGGGCCACGTCCTCGAGGGGGCGCTCGAGGGGGTCGCCGAAGCCGCCACCGCCGGGCGAGGAGACGACGACGCCGTCCCCCGGCTCGAGGTGGAGGTCCTGGTACTTGCTCCGCAGCGGCGGCACCCACTCCTCGCCGCCGGTGCGGAAGCGGACCTCGTTGCCGCTCGCCGGCCCGCCCCCGTTGACCCCGAAGGGCACGTGGTCGACCCGGTCGCCGAGGACCGACGTGGACAACGGCGACCAGGCGGTGAACGCGTACGTCGAGCCGACCCCGCCTCGAGTGCGCCCGGGGCCGCCCGAGTCGTCGCGCATGGCGTAGTAGTCGAAGCGCAGGGGGAGCCGGTGCTCGGCCACTTCGATGGACATGAAGTTGGCCATCGACTGAGGAGGGGTGCCGTGCACCTGGCCGTCGCTCGAGGCACTGGCGCCGTAGCCGCCCGGGTAAGGGAAGACCCCGACCACGTACTCCCCGCGCTCGGGGTGGTGCCCGCTCACCGTCACCACGCCCGTGGTGCCAAAGAAGGCAGCGGGCACCTTGTCGGGAATGGCCGGGGCCAGGGCCCCGAAGACGAGGTCGATGACCCGGCCGACCACCTCGAGGTAGCCGCTGACCGGCCTCGGGTACTGGGCGGCGATCACCGAGCCTTCGGGGATGGTGAACGTGACCGGGCGGAAGGTCCCGCCGTTTACGGGCACGTCGGGGAAGATGTGCTTGAGCGCAACGTACGCGGAGGAGACGGTCGTGTTGCGCGCCAGGTTCATCGGGCCGGCGGGCGCAGGCGCCGTCCCCGTGAAGTCGAGGTGGAGGTCGGACCCGCTGACCGTCACGGCGACCCGGAGCCCGCAGGGCTCGTCGGTCACGCCGTCGTTGTCGAGGGCGTCGGCGTGCACGTAGACGCCGTCGGGGATCTCGGCGATGTAGGAGCGCATCTCGCGCTCCGAGCGGGCGATCATCTCCTCCTGGCAGGCGCGCACCACGTCGGCGCCGTAGCGGTCGACGAGCCCGCGGAGGCGCTCCTCGCCGCGCCGCAGGGCGCTGCTCATGGCCGTGAGGTCGCCGGCGATCATGTCGGGCAGGCGCACGTTGCCCGTGATGACGTCGATGACGGAGGCGACCGGCTCCCCGTCCTCGAAGAGGCGGACGGGCGGGATGAGGAGCCCTTCCTCGTGGATGTTGGTGGCGGTGGGGATCCAGCCTCCCGCCACGCTGCCGCCGATGTCCATCCAGTGGCCGGTGTTGGCGAGGAGGGCAAAGAGCTCGCCGTCGACGAAGACCGGCACGACCAGGTTGACGTCGTTCAGGTGCGTCCCCCCGAGGTAGGGGTCGTTGGTGATCCAGACGTCGCCCGGGCGCATGCCGCCCGAACGGTTCGCCTTGTCGAGGACCGCCTGGACGGTGAACTGCATGTTGGCCATGAACACCGGCAGGCCGATGCGGCCCTGGGCGATCGTCTCGCCCGTCACCGGGTGGTAGATCCCGTGGGCGCAGTCGTTGGTCTCCGAGATGATCGGGGAGAGCGCGGCATGGATCAAGAGGGTGTCCATCTCGTCGCAGATGGACTCGAGGGCTCCCTTGACGACCGAGATGGTGATGGCGTCCACGGTCACGCCACCTCCACCTGCAAGTTCGATCGCCCGTCGACGCGCGCCCGCATGCCCGGCTCGACGACCGTCGTCGTGTCGTCCTGCTCGACGATGGCGGGCCCGGCGAAGGTCATGCCGGGCCCGAGCACTTCGCGGCGGAAGACGGCGGTGTCGCACCAGGCGCCATCGAAGTGCACCGGACGGCGCTGGCCCGGTGGCGGCGCGGCCCGCTCGGGTGGCGTCGTTGCGGGCTCGGCGTCGCCCCGACGCACGCCGCGCACGGACGTACGAGCGTTGACCACGAGCGTCGGCATGCCCTCGAGGGCGGCGCCGTACTCGCGCAGGTAGGCGCTCGAGAACGCCTTGGCCAGCGCCTCGGCGTCCCAGTCGGGCTCGACCCGCACCCGGATCTGGTGGACCTGGCCGAGGTAGGCCATGTCGGCGAAGTGGAGCACGTCGGTACGGACCAGCTCCTCGCCGTCGGCGACCAGCTCGGCGAGCCCCTGGCGCCGCTGCTCCGAGAAGACCGCCTCGAGCTCGTGGTCGCCGAGGCCCTCGACGGTCCGCTCGACGGTCCGGGAGTACTCGTAGCGCAAGTCGGCGACCAGGCACCCCTCTGCGCAGAGGACGCCCGAGCGGGGCGGCACGAGCAGCGTGCGCACCCCGACGTCGCGGAGCAGGGCGGCGGCGTGCAGGGGCCCAGCCCCGCCAAAGGCGACGAGGACGAAGTCGCGGGGGTCGTAGCCTTGGTCGACGGTGATGAGGCGCATCCGCCCCGCCATGTGGGTGTTGACCACGGCGAGCACGGCCTCGGCCGCCTCCTCGACACCGAGGCCGAGGTCCTCACCGAGCTCGCCGAGGGCACGGCGAGCACCCTCGACGTCGAGGGCCTGCCCGGTGTCGTCGCCGATGGGGCGGGCCGCGTCGATCCGGCCGAGGACGACGTTGGCGTCGGTCACGGTCGGCTCGGTGCCGCCGCGACGGAAGCACACCGGTCCGGGCCGGGCGCCAGCGCTGCGGGGGCCGACCTGCAGCGTGCCGCCGCGGTCCACCCAGGCGATGCTGCCGCCGCCGGCGCCGATGGTGTGGACGTCGATCATGGGGATCCGCAACGGGACACGGAAGTCCAGCTGGGTCGTCTCGGAGATGCGGGGCTCGCCGTCGACCACGACGGCCACGTCGAAGCTCGTCCCCCCCATGTCGCCGGTGATGATCTTGGTGAAGCCGACCTCGGCGGCCAGCTGCGTCGCCGCCATCACGCCGGCGGCCGGCCCCGAGCGGATGATGTGGGCGGCACGGCTCCCCAGGCGGCTGACCGGGACGACCCCTCCGTTCGACTGCATCACGAGGGCCTCGTGCCGGAGGCCCACCGAGGCGAGCTTGTCGGTCAGAGCGGCGGCGTAGCCGGCGACGAGGGGCTCGAGGTACCCCTGCACCGCGGCGGTGCTGGTCCGCTCGAACTCGTAGTACTCGCGGACCACGGCGCTCGAGCGGACGACGTGCCAGTCGGGCCGCGCCGCCTCGAAGATACGGGCGACCTCGTCCTCGTGGGTCGTGTTGGCGTACGAGTGGAGCAGCGCCACGACCACGACGTCGACGCCCGAGCGGGCGACGTCGTCGGCGAGCGCGGCCGCCTGGTCGACGTCGAGGGGGGTGACGACCCGCCCGCGGTGGTCCACGCGCTCGTCGACCTCCCACCGGTCGTCGCGCGGGATCAGCGGGTGCTGGACGCCCGTCAGCCCGTAGAGGTTGATGCGGTCCCGCCGCCCGAGCTCGAGGACGTCGCGGAACCCCCGGGTGGTCACGAGGGCGCAGCGCGCCCCCGTGCGTTCGATGATGGCGTTGGTGGCGATCGTCGTACCGTGGACCAGGGCGTCCAGCCCCGGAACGTCGACCCCGGCCCGGTCGAGCGCCTCGAGGACGGCCCGCGACGGGTCGTCGGGCGTGGAGGGCACCTTGAGAACGGTGGTGACGGCGCCGTCGTCACCGGCCCAGGCGAGGTCGGTGAAGGTGCCTCCGACGTCGATGCCCACAAGTGAGCCCATGGACTGTCCCCCCTCCGGCACGAAGCTGTCGACGGACACTCTACGCCTGAAACATCCCAAATGCAAAAGTTCGGACCAAATCTCCTTCGAGACGGTGGACTGCCTGGTCGGAGCCGGTAGGGACCCGTCCGGCGGGGTGCCTGCGGGGTGCCGGCGGGGTGCCACGGCGGCCCGGGGGCGGGACCCGGCGCGCACTGCGGCGGGGGCCGTTTCGGAGGAGATGCGCCGGCGAGCTGCGCACCCGTAGGATGCGCGCATGGACATCAACGGAGTTTCTGCCATCGTCACCGGCGGTGCCTCGGGCATCGGCGAGGCCTCGGCTCGCCTGCTCGCCGCCCGGGGCGCCCACGTGGTCGTCGCCGACCTCCAGGACGACAAGGGCAAGTCGGTCGCCGACGAGATCGGCGGGGCCTTCGCCCACGTGGACGTGACCAGCACCGACGACGTCATCGGCGCCGTCGAGCTGGCCAAGGAGCTCGGCCCGCTCCGGGTGCTCGTCAACTCGGCGGGGATCGGCTGGGCCACCCGGGTCATCGGCAAGGACGGCCGCTACGAGTCGGCCCACGACCTCGACCTGTTCCGCAAGGTGATCGAGATCAACCTGGTCGGGACGTTCAACTGCATCCGGATCGCGGCGACTGCCATGAGCACGACCGAGCCGCTGGCCGACGGCGAGCGCGGCGCCATCGTCAACATGGCCTCGGTCGCCGCCTTCGAGGGGCAGACCGGCCAGGACGCCTACTCGGCCTCGAAGGGCGGGATCGTCGGCATGACCCTGCCGATCGCGCGCGACTTGTCGGTCGTGGGCATCCGGGTGAACACCGTCGCCCCGGGCCTCATCGACACGCCCATCTACGGCGAGGGCGAGGCATCCGAGGCGTTCAAGGCGAACCTCGAGAAAGGCGTCCTGTTCCCCAAGCGCCTCGGCCACCCCGAGGAGCTCGCCTCGATGGTCGTCGAGCTCGCCACCAACAGCTACGTGAACGCCCAGACCGTCCGGGTCGACGGCGGCATCAAGATGCAGCCCAAGTGAGCTGACCGCGGGCCCGTCCCGTCAGTGAGCGCCGGCCCTCTCGGGCCGGCGCTCACGCGTCGGGGGCCGGGTGGGCGAGAGGTCCTCGGGGCCGCGGCGTTGGTGTCGGTGGTGGATCAGGTGACCGGGACCAGCCGGTAGCCCGCCCCGCGGACGGTCTGGATGAGCGGCTCGAGCCCGGGTGCGTTGAGCTTGCGCCGCAGGTAGCCGACGTAGACGTCGACCACGTTGCTGCCGGGGTCGAACGTGTAGTCCCACACCCGGCTCAGGATCTGCGCCCGCGACAGCACCTGGTTGGGGTGGCGCATGAACAGCTCGAGCAGCGCCCACTCGCGCTGAGCGAGGTCGATGCGGCGTCCCGCCCGCCAGGCCACCTTCGTGAGCAGGTCGAGGGTCAGGTCGGCCACCTCGAGGATGGACGAGCCCGTCTGCTCGGCGTTGCGCAGGGCCGCCCGGACCCGGGCCACCAGCTCGTCGAAGGCGAAGGGCTTGGTCACGTAGTCGTTGGCGCCGGCGTCGAGGCCGCGCACCTTGTCGGCGACCTCGGCCCGTGCCGTCAGCACGATCACCGGCACGACCGAACCAGCTCCTCGCAGCCGCACGAGCAGCTCCTCGCCGTCGGCTCCGGGCAGCCCGAGGTCGAGCAGCACGAGGTCGACGTCGTCGCCCGCCAGCTCGCGCTCGGCGTCCTCGACCGTCCCGGCGACGGCGACGGCATAGCCCTCGGCGTGCAGCCCCTTGGCCACGAAGGCGGCGATGCCGGGGTCGTCCTCGACCACGAGGATCCTCACAGCCGCTCGACCACCTGCTCGGGCGCCAGCACCCGGCCGGACGGGAAGACGAGCGCCGCCCGGCAGCCGCCGAGACGCGACCGGCCCAGCTCGAAGGTGCCTCCGTGGGCCTCGGCCACCGCCGAGGCAATGGCGAGCCCGAGCCCCGTCCCCTCGCCCGACGACCCTGCCGGTCGACCGAAGCGCGCCAGGGCGGCACCGCGCTCGGCC
>JAJZJT010000035.1 GCA_021809995.1 Actinomycetes bacterium | reverse complement strand
GCCCGTCTGGGACCCCGGACGGAGCTGGTGGCCTACGGCGTCCTGTTCGCCGTGCTGGTCGCCGTGTCGGTCACAGACCTCTCCCACCGGCTGGTCCCCCGTCGGTTGGTCTATCCGGGAGCAACCGTCGTGGCTGCCGCCCTGGTGGCCGACGCGCTGAGCAGCCACCACCCCGGCCGCCTGGGCGGGGCGGCGGTCGGAGGTGCCGTGGCCTTCGGCGTCTTCTTCGCAGTGTGGTGGTTCGTCCCCCGCGGCATGGGGTTCGGCGACGTGCGCCTGGCCGGGCTGATCGGTCTCGCCCTCGGCTACCTCGGGCTCCTCGACGCCTACCTGGGCTTCCTGAGCGCCTTCGTCCTCGGTGCGCTCGGGGGGGCCGTCGTGATGGCGGCCACGGGCTCGGGGCGACGCACCCGCGTCCCGTTCGCGCCTGCCCTGGCTGCGGGGGCGGTCGTGGCCGTGCTCGCCGGACCGCATGTGGCCTCCAGCCTCTTCGGTGCAGGCGGGTGACCGAGCGGCGGCTCGACCCGGTCGGCGGTGAGCGACTGGGCCCCGGGTAGATTTGCCCCCATGCTGCGCTTCTTGACCGCCGGCGAGTCCCACGGCCGCGCCCTCGTCGTGGTGCTCGAGGGCCTCCCGGCCGGCCTCGCCGTCGCGGCCGAGGACGTTGCCGGCGAGCTCGCCCGTCGGCGCCTCGGTTACGGGCGGGGGCCCCGGATGCGGTTCGAGGCCGACGAGGTCACGCTCCTCGGCGGCGTCCGCCACGGGCGCACCCTGGGCTCGCCGGTGGCCATCGAGATCGCCAACACCGAGTGGCCGAAGTGGGAGCAGGAGATGTCGCCGGCACCCGGCCAGCCGTCGAAGGTGCTCACCCAGCCCCGCCCCGGGCACGCCGACCTCGCCGGGATGCTCAAGTACGGCCTGGCGGACGCCCGCGACGTCCTCGAGCGGGCCTCGGCGCGGGAGACGGCCGCCCGGGTCGCGGCGGGCTCGCTGGCCAAGCTCCTGCTGGCCGAGCTCGGGGTGACGGTGGTGAGCCACGTGGTCCAGCTCGGCCCCGAGGCCGTCCGTCCCGGCGGCCCCCTTCCGACGCTCGTCGACCGCGAGCGCATCGACGCGTCCCCGGTCCGGTGCGGCGACCGGGATGCCGAGGCACGGATGGTCGCGGCGATCAAGGCGGCGGCCAAGGTCGGCGACTCGCTGGGCGGTGTCGCCGAGGTGGTCGCCCACGGGGTCCCCGTCGGTCTCGGCAGCCACGTCCACTGGGACCGTCGGCTGGACGCAAACCTGGCCCGAGCCCTCATGAGCATCCAGGCGATCAAGGCCGTCGAGATCGGCGACGGAGCCGACCTCCCGGCCCTCCGGGGCTCCGAGGCCCACGACGCCATCCGGGTGGCACGGCCCGAGGAACGCTCCGAAGACGGCCACGGCCCCGGGGACCTCGGTGGTGGCTACGTGCGGGACACGCATCGAGCCGGCGGGATCGAGGGCGGGATGTCGATGGGTGGGCCGATCGTCGCCCGAGCCTCGATGAAGCCTCTCGCCACGTTGAACCGGCCGACATTGGAGACGGTCGACGTCGTCACGAAGGAGTCGACCGTGTCGTTCAAGGAGCGCACCGACGTGACGGCCGTGCCGGCGATGGGTGTCGTGGCCGAGACGATGGTCGCCCTCGTCTTGGCCGACGAGGCGTTGCGCAAGTTCGGCGGGGACTCGCTCGCCGAGCTCCGGCGCAACCGCGACGGCTACGTCGCCGCGCTCGGGGGCACGCCGGCCGCGTCGGCCGAGCGCGGCACGCCGTGAGCGCCGAGGGCGGGCCATCCCAGCCGGTGTGGAGCGCGGGCCGGCTCTTCCTCGTCGGGATGACGGGGAGCGGCAAGACGACCGTCGGGCGCATCGTCGCCGGCTCGCTCGGGTGGCGGCACTGCGACAGCGACGCCCTGGTCGAGGCCCGTTCCGGGTGCAGGGTGGTCGACCTGCTCGAGCGCTCGGGCGAGGCGGCCATGCACGCTGCGGAGACGGCTGTCCTGCAGGAGACGGCCGTCCTCGAGGGCGTGGTCGTCTCCGTGTCCGGCGGAGCGGTGCTGGAGCCCGGCAACCGCGCCCTCCTCCTCGCCGCCGGGCCGGTGGTCTGGCTCCGGGCACGGCCCGACACCCTGGCCGCCCGGGTCGGAGGCGGCGAGGGCCGACCGCTGCTTGACAGCGGCACGCTCGAGCGCATCAGCGCCCTCGACGCCGAGCGCCGGCCGTGGTACGTGGCCGTGTCGCAGGCGGCCGTCGACGTCGACGGCCAGGAGCCCGAAGCTGTGGCGCGCGACGTCGTGCTCGCCTTCGAGCGGCTGCGCGTCGCCGGGCCCGGGTCGTGAGCACCGTCACCGTCCCGCTCGGCGAGCGCTCCTACGACGTCGTGGTCGGAGCGGGGGCCCGTCATGAGCTGGCCCGTCTGGTGGCCGCGACGGTCCCCGGGGCGCGGCTCGCCGCAGTGGTGACCCAGTCGGCCATCGGGGTGGAGGTCGACCCCGGCGTCCCGGTCGTGCGGTGCGAGGTGGCCGATGGCGAGGGTGCGAAGTCCCTCACCACCGTGGAGGACCTCTGTCGCCGCTTCGCCGAGGCCGGCTTGAGCCGGGGTGACGTCGTGGTGGCCGTGGGCGGAGGGGTGGTCACCGACCTGGCCGGGTTCGCTGCGGCCACGTACCACCGGGGCGTGGCCTACGTGAACGTCGCGACCTCGCTGCTCGCCCAGGTCGACGCCGCTGTCGGGGGCAAGACGGGCGTGAACCTCCCCGAGGGGAAGAACCTCGTGGGGGCGTTCTGGCAGCCTGCCGCCGTGGTCTGCGACACCGACGTGCTGGTCACGCTGCCTGAGCGTGAGTGGCGCTCGGGTCGCGGGGAGATGGCGAAGTACGCCTTCCTCGGGCACGCCGTCGCCGAGGGCGAGGTGCCCGAGCCCCTCGAGCTGCTCGGCCTCGCCCTCGACGAGCAGGTGGCGCGCTGCGTCGCCGTCAAGGCGGCCGTCGTCGCCGCCGACGAGCGCGAAGGCGGGCGCAGGGCCGTGCTCAACTACGGCCACACGCTGGCGCACGCTCTCGAGGCGGTCGGTTTCGAGGACCGTGGCGGACGAAGTGGCGGCCTGCGCCACGGCGAGGCGGTCGCCGTCGGCCTGGTGTTCGCCGCCGAGCTCGCGCACCGGCTCGGTCGCGTCGACGCGCGGCGGGTCGAGGAGCACCGGCAGGTCGTGGTCGCCTTCGGGTTGCCGACCACCCTGCCGGGCGGCGTCGAGCCTGCGAACCTCGTCGAGCTCATGCGTCGCGACAAGAAGGCCCACCACGACCTGACCTTCGTGCTGGACGGGCCCCGGGGCGTCGAGCTCGTGCACGGGGTCGGACCGGACGCCGTGCTCGCTACCCTCGAGGCGATGGAGCGCACGTCGTGACCGCTGCGGGGGCGCCCCTCCATCCCCTCGCCGTGGCCGGGCGCCTCGCGCGTCTTCGTGGCCGGCTCGACGACGCCGGCGTCGACGCCCTGCTCGTCACCTCGCTCGTCAACGTGCGCTGGCTCACGGGCTTCACCGGCTCGGCCGGCGTCCTCGTCGTCGGGGCCGACCGGGCCCTGCTCGCCACCGACGGCCGCTACCGGACCCAGTCGGCCGAGCAGCTGGTCGAAGCGGGGCTGGCCGATGCCGTCGAGGTCGCCGTCGGCGGGCTCGAGGCCCAGGCCTCGGCGATCGCCGCTGCAGTGCCCGAAGGGCGGCGCCTCGGTTTCGAGGCCACCCACCTGACCTGGGGGGCGCACGAGCAGTGGGCGTCCCGCCTCGCCGAAACGACGCTCGTCCCGACCCGCGGCGTCGTCGAGGTCCTCCGGGTGACCAAGGACGCCGGCGAGCTGGCCCGCATGGAGCGGGCTGCGGCGATCGCCGACGCCGCCCTCGCCGACGTGCTGCCCGCGCTCACCGAGCGGGGCATGACCGAGCGCACGTTCGCCGCCGAGCTCGACCATGCCATGCGGGTGCGGGGCGCGGAGGAGCGGGCCTTCGAGACGATCGTCGCCGCCGGCGAGCGCTCGGCGATGCCGCACGCGCGCCCCGGGGACGAGCCGATCCGGCGGGGCGATGCCGTGGTCGTCGACTTCGGCGCCGTCTACGACGGCTACCGATCGGACATGACGCGGACGTTCTGCGTCGGGGGAGAGCCCGAGGGCGCCCTTGCCGCGGTGTTCGCGCTCGTCGGCGAGGCGCAGGCCGCCGGGGTGGCCGCCGTGGTGCCTGGTGCGACGGCGGGCGAGGTCGACGCCACCTGCCGCGACCGGATCGCCGCGGCGGGCTACGGAGAGCGGTTCGAGCACGGGACGGGGCACGGGGTGGGCCTCGACATCCACGAAGCCCCCTCCGTGGCGCCGGGGTCGGCTGCTATCCTCACGCCGGGCACCGTGGTCACCGTCGAGCCCGGCGTCTACCTCGCTGGTGTCGGAGGCGTCCGTGTCGAGGACACGCTGGTGGTGACCGACACCGGTGCCCGGGCGCTGACCCGGTTCCCGAAGTCCGTCCCCGTCTGAGGGGTGTCCAGTTCTGCCCCGCGAGGGGCTCGCGTGAGGGAAGGTGCGTGCTGATGGCCGTCTCGACGAACGACCTGCGGAACGGGATGACGCTCGACCTGCCCGAGGGGCTGTTCTCCGTCGTGGAGTTCCAGCACGTCAAGCCGGGCAAGGGCGGGGCGTTCGTCCGCACCAAGCTGAAGAACGTGCGGACGGGCGCGGTGATCGAGCGTACGTTCCGTGCCGACGAGAAGCTCGAGCAGGCCATCGTGGACAAGCGGGAGATGCAGTTCCTCTACCGCGAGGGCGCCGAGTACGTGTTCATGGACACCGTGTCGTACGAGCAGCTGCAGGTGCCGACGACCGCCCTGGGTGACGCGTCCAACTACCTGAAGGAGGGGGACGACGCCGTCCTGCAGTTCTTCGGCACCGAGATCGTCGGCGTCGACCTTCCCGCAGCCGTCGAGCTGACCGTTGCCGAGACGGAGCCGGGTGTCCAGGGCGACCGGGTGTCGGGGGCGCGCAAGCCGGCCACCCTCGAGACGGGCCTCGTCGTGCAGGTGCCGCTGTTCGTCAACCCCGGGGAGAAGATCAAGGTGGACACCCGCTCCGGGGAGTACCTGACCCGAGCGTGAGCACCGCTCGGCCCGACGGCAGCCGGCGACGGTCGCGTGAGCGCGCCCTCACCCTGCTCTACGAGGCGGACCTGAAAGGGGAGCCCGTCTCCTCCGTCCTGGCCACCCTCGCCGTGCCGCCCGACGAGTACGCCTCGGTGCTCCTCGCCGCGGTGGAAGCCCACCAAGCGGAGATCGACGGGCTCCTCGGCGAGGTGTCGGAGGGCTGGGAGGTGGCCCGGATGGCGGTCGTCGACCGCAACGTGCTGCGTCTCGGGGCGGCCGAGCTCCTCGCCGTCCCGTCGACGCCGACGGCGGTCGTCCTGAGCGAAGCGGTCGAGCTGGCCTCTGGCTACTCGACCGACGAGTCGGGGCGGTTCGTCAACGGGGTCCTCGCCACGGTGGCGGACAGGCTGCGACCCGCCACCGAGGCGCGCTAGGCTGGCCGACCGACCGTGAAGCGGGTCCCGTGAGGCCCGTACGGACTGGAGGACGAGGTGGCCGAACGAGAGCGGAACCACGCGCGACCGCGCGGTGCGGTCTTCGTCCCCCGTTCGCAGGTCCTCTCTGCCGACGACCTCACCCGGGCCATCACGCGGATGGCCCACGAGGTGGTCGAGCGCAACCGGGGCATCGACGACGTGATCGTGGTGGGGCTCCAGACGGGTGGCGTGCCGATCGCGCGCCGGCTGACCGAGGCGCTCGACCTGCTCGCCGCCTCGAGGGTGACAGGACCAGGCGCCGACGAGCCGGCACCGGTGACGATGGGCACGCTCGACGTCGCCTTCTACCGGGACGACATCGGCCTGCGCCCGGTGCTGCCCGAGGCCGTCACCGACATCCCCGTCGACCTGACGGGCAAGACCGTCGTCCTGGTGGACGACGTGCTCTTCACGGGCCGGACGATCCGCGCCGCGCTGAACGCGCTCGGCGAGTACGGCCGAGCCCAGGCGGTGCAGCTGGCCGTCATGGTCGACCGTGGCCATCGCGAGCTGCCGATCCGTCCCGACTACGTCGGCAAGAACCTCCCGACGCGCCGGGACGAGATGGTCGACGTGACCGAGGAGGGCGTGACGCTCGGCGACCTGGTCGGACGATGACCCACGACGACCTCGGTCCCGCCGGGCTGCCGTCCCGGCACCTTCTCGCCGTCGACGACCTGGGCGTCGAGGGGATCGCCCGGGTGCTCGCTGTCGCCGACTCGTTCGCCGAGGTCGGACGGCGGGCCAACCCGAAGGTGCCCGCCCTGCGGGGGCGGACGGTGGCCACGCTGTTCCTCGAGGACTCGACCCGGACGCGGCTCTCGTTCGAGACCGCGGCCAAGCGCCTCTCCGCCGACGTGCTGAGCTTCTCGGCGGGCTCCTCGTCGCTCAACAAGGGGGAGTCCCTGCGGGACACCGTGGCGACCATCGAGGCGATGGGCGTCGACGCCCTCGTGGTGCGCCACCGGTCCTCGGGCACCCCCCACCGGGTGGCGGCGTGGGCGCCCGGGCTCGCCGTCGTCAACGCCGGCGACGGCTGGCACCAGCACCCGACCCAGGCACTCGCCGACCTCTACACCGTCGCCGGGGCGCTCGGCCGACCGGGTGACGACCCGCTCGCGTGCTTCGCCGGGCTCCCCGTGGCCGTCGTGGGGGACGTCCGTCACAGCCGGGTGGCGCGCTCGCTGGTGGCGGCGTACGCGGCGGTGGGCGCCCGGGTGACCCTGGTCGCGCCCCCGACCCTGCTCCCGCCCTCCCTCGAGGGCTGGCCCGTCGCCGGCGTCTCGCACGACCTCGACGCGACGCTGGCGGGCGCCCGGGTGGTGTCGTTGCTGCGGCTCCAGGCCGAGCGGGGGAGCGGTGCGTACGTCCCGTCGCTGCGCGAGTACACGGCCCGATGGGGCCTGACGGCGGAGCGGGCCGCCCGGCTCGACCCGGCTGCCCTCGTGCTCCACCCCGGCCCGGTCGTGCGAGGCGTCGAGGTCGCCTCCGACGTCGCCGACCTCCCGTGCGCCTTGATCGGCGACCAAGTCAGGAACGGCCTCGTCGTCCGCATGGCCGTCCTCTTCCTCCTCCTCGGCCACGACGCCGTCGCGGACACCGGGCCCACCCGCCTAGCCGCCGCCCCGTCGGCGCGACGGGGGCGGCAGGAGGCCGCCGCGGGGGCCCCGAGGGGTGCTGCCGATGCGTGATCCGGTCGTGGTCGTCCGCGGCGGGACGGTCCTCGACGCCACCGGCGAGCGGCAGGCCGACGTCGTCGTCGAGGGCGGACGGGTCGTCGCCGTCGAAGAGGGTGCCGCCGTGCCGAGGCGGGCGACGGTGCTGGACGCCGGCGGGTGCGTCGTGGCCCCCGGGCTCGTCGACCTCCACAGCCACCTGCGCCAGCCCGGCGCCGAGGAGTCCGAGACGGTCGAGTCGGGCGCGCGCGCTGCTGCCCTCGGCGGCTACACCGCGGTCGTGGCCATGCCGAACACCGACCCGCCCGTCGACTCGGCGTCGGTCGTCCGTGATGTCCGGTCCCTGGCCCGGGGCGTGCCGTGCCACGTGGCCGTGGCTGGCGCCATCACGGTCGGCAGAGCTGGGGAGCGCCTCGCCCCGATGGCCGAGCTGGCCGCGCTCGGGGTCCGGATCTTCACCGACGACGGGGCGGGCGTGCAGTCTGCATCGGTGATGCGCCGCGCCCTCGAGTACGCCCGCGGGCTCGGCGTGACGCTGGCCCAGCACTGCGAGGAGGCCACGCTCGCCGCGGGAGGGGTGATGCACGAGGGGGCAGTCTCGAGCCGACTCGGCCTCGCCGGGGTCCCCGCACTCGCCGAGGAGCTCATGGTCGTGCGCGACCTGGCGCTCGTGCGCGAGACGGGAGCTCGGCTCCACCTCCTCCACCTCTCCACGGCGGCCGCCCTCGCCGCGCTGTCCGACGCCAAGCGCGCCGGCCTGCCGGTGACGGCGGAGGTGACGCCTCACCACTTCACCCTCACGGATGCCGCGCTGGTCGGCTTCGACCCGGTCTTCAAGGTCAACCCGCCCCTCAGGCCGGCGAGCGACGTGGCGGCAGTCCGCGCTGCGCTCGCCGACGGCACGGCGGACGCCATCGCCACCGACCACGCACCACACCCACCCGAGGCGAAGGACCGGCCCCTCGACGAGGCCCCACCGGGCATGCTGGGCCTCGAGACGGCGCTCGCCCTCGCCCTGACCGAGCTGGAGGTCCCTCTGTCGCGCGTCCTCGCCCTCCTGAGCTGGCAGCCGGCGGCGATCGCCGGGCTCGCCCCGGACCACGGCGGTCCCGTCGCTCCTGGCGCCGCCGCCAACCTGTGCGTCCTCGACCCCGACCACCCGTGGGTGGTCGACCCCGCCTCGTCGGCAAGTCGCAGCCGCAACACGCCCTACGCGGGCAGGCGGCTCCGGGCGAAGGTGCGCCACACCGTGCTCGCCGGAGAGCCGGTGGTCGTCGACGGGGAGGCGCAGCGGTGAGCCGGGGCCGCCGCTCCCGTGCCGAGGCCTGTCTGGTGCTGGCCGACGGGACGCTCTTCGAGGGCGAGGCGATCGGTGCCGAGCCACCCGGCGGCGTGACCGAGGGCGAGGCCGTGTTCAACACCGTGCTCTCCGGGTACCAGGAGGTCATCACCGACCCGTCGTACGCCGGGCAGGTGGTCGTCTTCACCGCCACCCACATCGGCAACTACGGGGTGAACCCCGAGGACGACGAGTCGCGCCGGCCGGCGTGCCGGGGGGTCGTGGTCCGCGACCTCACCGAGCAGCCGAGCAATTGGCGCGCCACGGGTGGCCTCGAGCAGTTCCTCGTCGCTCACGGGGTGCCCGGCGTCACCGGCGTCGACACGCGCCGGCTCACTCGGCACCTGCGCGACGCCGGCGCCATGCCGTGCGCCTTCGGGACGGCCGGCGAGCAGGCGGTCACCGAGGCGGCACGCCGGGCTGCGCCCACCGACGGCCGCGACCTCGTCTCCGAGGTGACCCTCGACGAGCCGGTCACCCGGGGGGACGGGCCGTGGAGGGTGGTCGCCTACGACTTCGGGATCAAGGAGACGATGGTCCGGCGCCTGGCTGCCCTGGCCACGGTGACCGTCGTCCCTGCGTCGACGCCGGCCGAGCGCGTCCTCGAGCTCGAGCCCCACGGCGTCTTCCTCTCCAACGGGCCGGGCGACCCTGCCGCCCTCCCCGGGCCGACGGCCGAGGTGGCGGCGTTGCTCCGGGCGGGCAGCGTGCCCGTCTTCGGGATCTGCCTCGGCCACCAGCTGCTCGCCACCGCGCTGGGCGGCACGACGTTCAAGCTGCCCTTCGGGCACCACGGGGGCAATCACCCCGTGAAGGACCTGCGGACCGGGAGGGTTGAGATCACCTCGCAGAACCACAACTACGCAGTGGCGGCGGACTCGGTGCCCACCGCCGAGGTCACCCATGTCAACCTGAACGACGGCGTCGTCGAGGGCCTGGCGTGCCGCGACGTCCCCGCCTTCTCGGTGCAGTACCACCCCGAGGCGGCTCCGGGTCCCCACGACGCTCGCTACCTCTTCGACGAGTTCGTCCGGGCCATGGAGCGCTCGGCGGCAGGGAGGGCCTGATGCCCCGGCGCGCCGACATCGAGTCCATCCTGGTCATCGGGTCGGGGCCCATCGTCATCGGACAGGCCTGCGAGTTCGACTACTCGGGCACGCAGGCGTGCCGGGTCCTCGCCGACGAGGGGTACCGGGTGGTCCTGGCCAACTCGAACCCCGCCACGATCATGACCGACCCGGCGACGGCCGACCGCACGTACGTCGAGCCGCTCGACCCCGACGTCCTCGTGGCGATCATCGAGCGGGAGCGCCCCGACGCGCTCCTCCCGACCCTCGGTGGCCAGACCGCCCTCAACCTCACCATGTCGCTCGTCGAGCTGGGCGTGCTCGACGCGTTCGGCGTGGAGGTCATCGGGGCCAACGCCGAGGCCATCGCCACCGCTGAGAACCGCGAGCGGTTCAAGGCCGCCATGGTGGAGATCGGGCTCGGCGTCCCCCGTTCGGGGTTCGCCCACTCCCTCGACGAGGCGATGGCCATCGGGGAAGAGATCGGCTTCCCCATCATGGTCCGACCGAGCTACATCCTCGGGGGCGCCGGGACGGGGATCGCTCCCGACGCCGCCACGCTCGCCCGCCTCGCCGCCGAGGGCCTCGCCGCTTCGCCGGTCCACGAGGTCCTCGTGGAACGGTCGATCGCCGGGCAGAAGGAGTTCGAGCTCGAGGTCATGCGCGACGGTGCCGACAACTGCGTGGTCGTGTGCTCGATCGAGAACGTCGACCCGATGGGCGTCCACACCGGCGACTCGATCACCGTCGCCCCGGCCCAGACGCTCACCGACGTCGAGTACCAGGTGATGCGCGATGCCGCCTTCGCCTGCATCCGGCGGGTCGGGGTGGAGACGGGCGGGTCCAACGTGCAGTTCTCCGTCGATCCCAGGACGGGCGACCAGCTGGTGATCGAGATGAACCCGCGCGTGTCGCGCTCGTCGGCGCTCGCCTCCAAGGCGACCGGGTTCCCCATCGCCAAGATCGCGGCGCGGCTCGCCGTCGGCTACCGGCTCGACGAGGTGGCCAACGACATCACGGGGGCCACCCCGGCGTCGTTCGAGCCGACGATCGACTACGTGGTCACCAAGGTGCCCCGCTGGGCGTTCGAGAAGCTGCCCGGGGCCCCCGGCGTGCTTGGCACGCGCATGCAGTCGGTAGGGGAGGTGATGGCCATCGGCCGAACGTTCCCCGAGTCGCTCCAGAAGGCCGTCCGCTCGCTCGAGCAGGGCCGCGCCGGGCTCAATGCCGATGCCGTCGAGGTCGTCGTCGACTCGGTGCCCGTCGGCGAGCTGCTCGAGCAGGTGCAGGTGGCCACGCCCGACCGCGTCTTCGCCGTCGAGTCGCTCCTGCGCCGGGGCGTTCCCGTCGAGCAGGTGGCGGCAGCCACCGGCATCGACCCGTGGTTCGTCGGCCAGATCGCCGCCGTGAGCGACGAGCGCATGGCCCTCGGTCTGCAGGTGGCGCTGGGGGTGGGGCCGGACGACCTCGACCGCCGGGCCTGGCGCAGGCTCAAGCGCCTGGGGTTCTCGGACGACCAGCTCGCCCACTGCTTCGGCTCGGGGGTGACCTCCGCCGACGTCCGCCGGGCCCGGCTCGCCGCCGGCGTCCGCACCACGTTCAAGACGGTGGACACCTGCGGCGCCGAGTTCGAGGCGCACACGCCCTACCACTACGGGACCATCGAGGACGAGGACGAGGTGGGCCCCTCCAACCGGCCGCGGGTCGTGATCCTCGGCTCCGGTCCGAACCGCATCGGACAGGGCATCGAGTTCGACTACTGCTGCGTCCACGCGTCACTGGCCCTGCGGGCGGCCGGTTACGAGACGGTCATGGTCAACTGCAACCCCGAGACGGTCTCGACCGACTACGACACGTCCGACCGGCTGTACTTCGAGCCCCTGACGGCCGAGGACCTGGCCAACGTGCTCGAGGCCGAGACGCTCGCGTCGCGTGACGGCGGACGGCTGGTCGGGGTCATCGTGAGCCTGGGGGGCCAGACTCCTCTCAAGCTGGCCGGCAGCATCCCCGAGGAGCTGGTGCTCGGGACGGCGCCGCGCTCGATCGACCTCGCCGAGGACCGCGAGCAGTGGAACGCACTGTGCCGGCGGCTTGGCATCCCCCAGCCGCCGGGTGGCACGGCCACCACGCCCGAGGGGGCGCGCTCGGTCGCCAGCGAGGTCGGCTACCCGGTGCTCGTCCGCCCTTCCTACGTGCTCGGAGGCCGGGCGATGGAGATCGTCTACGACGATGACCGCCTGGTGGCCGCCGTCGAGGCCATGATGGCGGCGGGCGGTGCGCTGGGCCGCGAAGGCGGCGTGACGGCCGAGCGACCGGTGCTCGTCGACCGCTTCCTCGAGGATGCCGTCGAGGTCGACGTCGACGCCGTGCGAGACGCCACTGGTGCCGTGCTGGTGTGCGGCGTCATGGAGCACGTCGAGGAGGCAGGCGTGCACTCGGGCGACTCGGCGTGCGCCCTCCCGCCCCAGACGCTCTCCGACAGCGTGGTCGCGACCATGGAGGGCCACGTCCGCTCCATCGCCGAGGCGCTCCAGGTCCGCGGCCTGCTGAACGTCCAGTTCGCCGTGAAGGGTGACCGGGTCTACGTGCTCGAGGCAAACCCCCGGGCGAGCCGGACCGTCCCGTTCGTGGCCAAGGCGACCGGCGTGCCCGTCGCCATGGTGGCGGCACGGGTGATGGTGGGCGCCACCCTCGAGGAGCTGCGGGCCGAGGGGCTGCTCCGACCGCCGGCGACGGGCCACGTGGCGGTCAAGGAGGCCGTCCTGCCGTTCAACCGGTTCCCCGAGGTGGACACCTTGCTCGGCCCCGAGATGCGTTCGACGGGCGAGGTGATGGGCATCGACCGGACCTTCGGGCTGGCCTTCGCGAAGAGCCAGCTGGCTGCGGGCTGCGGGCTGCCGGAGGCCGGCACCGTGTTCCTCTCGCTCGCCGACCGCGACAAGCCAGCCGGCCTGGCGGTGGCGCGGCGCTTCGCCGAGCTCGGGTTCTCCCTGGCGGCGACGGCCGGTACGGCGGCGAAGCTCGAAGAGGCCGGCCTGGAGGTCGAGACCGTCGTCGCCAAGGTGGGCGACCCCTCGGGCGCCGACGCCGTGGAGCTCATCGCCTCGGGCAAGGTGCAACTGGTGGTCAACACCCCGCGGGGCCGTGGGCCGCGGGCAGACGGACTGCACATCCGGGCCACCGCCCTCGCCCACCGGGTCCCGTGCCTGACGACGCTGCCTGCCGCCCGCGCCGCGGCGGCCGGCATCGCGGACCGGCGCGAGCACCCCCTCGCCGTGCGCTCGCTGCAGGAGCACCATGGGGGCTGATGCCCGGTGAGCTCGGCCACGGCACGGTGGCGGCAGGCGTGGCATGCCGTCGTCGCCGGGGACGTCGACCTGTCCGCTGCCGTCGGGTCGGTCACCCTGCCCAACCCTGTGCTCGCCGCCTCGGGCACCGCCGGCCACGCCGACGAGCTCGGCGCCTACGTGGCGCTCGACCGGCTCGGGGCCGTCGTCGTCAAGTCGCTCGCTGCCGAGCCCTGGCCCGGCAACCCGGCGCCCCGGGTGCGCGAGACCCCCGGCGGGATGCTCAACAGCGTGGGGCTGCAGGGCCCCGGCATCGACGCCTGGCTGCGCGACGACCTCGGTCGACTGCTCGGCAGCGGGGCGCGGGTCGTCGTGAGCGTGTGGGGGCGCCGCGTCGCAGACTTCGAGACCGTCGCTCGCCGGTTGGCCGACGGGCTGTCGGAGGTCACCGGGCCCGGGTCGGTCGTCGCCGTCGAAGTCAACGTCAGCTGTCCGAACGTCGAGGACCGCCGGCGCATGTTCGCCCACTCGCCGACCGCCACCGCCGAGGCCGTTGCCGCCGTCGGGGCGGGCTGCCCAGCCCTGCCGAGGTGGGCCAAGCTCAGTCCGAACGTGGCCGACCTGGCCGAGGTGGCGGGCGCCGCCTACGGCGCCGGAGCCGAGGCGGTCACCCTCGTCAACACCGTGCTCGGCCTGTCGGTCGACGTGGCCCGCAGGCGGGTCGCCCTCGGGTCGGGTGCGGCAGGCGGCGGCCTGTCGGGCCCCGCTGTGCTGCCTGTCGCCGTTCGGTCGGTCTTCGACGTCCGTGCCGCGTTCCCGGACGCCGGCATCGTGGGCGTGGGCGGGGTCACCGACGTCTCCGGCGCCCTCCAGCTGGTCATGGCCGGGGCGGACGCCGTCGGAGTGGGGACGGCGACGCTGCGCGACCCGCGGGCGACGGCGCGCCTCGTCGGCGCGCTCGAGCGGTGGTGCCGGGCCGAGGGCGTCCGGTCGCTCGGAGAGGTCCGGGGGGCGGCCCATGGTTGACCCGGTCCGCCGGGTCCACGCCGGAGCGCCCACCGACGACGGCGCGGGGTTCGCCGCCCGTGTGGCGGCGGCGCTGTCGGCGACCGGCCCGCTGTGCGTCGGCATCGACCCGTCGCCATCGCTCGTCGCGCAGTGGGGGCTCGCCGACGACGGGCCAGGGCTCGAGGCCTTCGGCCTCCGGGTCGTCGAGGCCCTCGCCGGGGAGATCGCCGTGGTCAAGCCGCAGGTGGCGTTCTTCGAGCGCCACGGGTCGGCGGGCTACCGGGCTCTCGAGTCCGTGGTGGCGGCCGCCCGCCAGGCGGGCCTGCTCGTGGTGGCCGACGCCAAGCGAGGCGACATCGGGTCGACCGCCGAGGCGTACGCCGCGGCGTGGCTCGACCCGGCGAGCCCGCTGGCCGCTGACGCGGTGACCGCCGTCGCCTACCTTGGGATGGGCGCGCTCGAGCCGCTCGTCACGCTGGCGAGCGCCACGGGACGCGGCGTGATCGTCGTGGCGCGTAGCTCGAACCCCGAGGGCGCCGCGGTGCAGGCGGCGAGGACGGCGGACGGCACCACCGTCGGCGACGCGGTGCTCGCTGCCGTGGCCGAGGCGAACGCGAGCGGCCGGTACCGTCCGGGCACCATCGGCGCCGTGGTCGGGGCCACCCTCGAACCCTCGGCATTCGACCTCTCGACCGTGGGCGGCGTCCTGCTGCTGCCGGGGGTCGGTGCGCAGGGGGCGACACCGGCTTCGGTCGCACGGCTCGCCGCCGGCTGCTCACCGGGCACGGTCCTGCCGAGCAGCTCTCGCTCCATCTTGGTGGCCGGGCCGGAGCCTGGCCGGCTGCGGGCCGCTGCGGTCGCCGAACGGGACGCCCTGGCGAACGCCCTCGGTTCCTGACCGGGCTGACCGGCGAGACTGGCTGGCACCGTCGGGCGCGGCCGGCACCGCGGGCGCACGCCCGCCGGGGCGAGCCCGGCGGGCGTGCGTGCTGCGGTCAGACGTTGCCGAAGAGCGGGCCCACCGAGGCGCACGACGGCTGGAAC
>JAJZJT010000034.1 GCA_021809995.1 Actinomycetes bacterium | reverse complement strand
AGGAGTCTCCTAGGCAACGAGGACCGTCATGGTCCGCGTCCGCGACTGCCTCTGTCGTGAGGCGGCGACCGGACTGGTGGCGGGGCCGTCGGTCACGTCGCTGCGCCGCCGACCTGGATGCCGCCGGTCAGGCGTCGTGGACGGCGTGATGCACGGGGGCGCCCAGAAGGGGGGCGGCCAGGCAGACGTCGAACAGGCCGGCGGCCAGCGGAAGGAGCCCGACCACGGCCAGGGCCCACCAGTACCCGCCCAGCGAAACGCCGACGGCGACCATTGCGACTCCGGCGACGCTCCGGACGACGCGGCCGGTGGTGCTCTCCATGAAGCGGACGAACGGCATGCCTGCACCTCCTGCTCTCCGGGGCACGAACCCCACGTATACCCCGACGGGTATCTCTTCATGGCCAACGGCGCAACCCGGCGATCCCTTCCCGCCCTCCGCGCCGTGCAAGGCCGCACCGATCGCCCCACTTGGGCTCGCTCGGCCGACGCTGCCTAGGCTGGTCCAGTGCCCACGGGTCCACGCCTCCGACAGGTCGCGCTCGTCGCCGCCGACGGCGAGCGGGTGGCCAGCGCCTTGCGGGAGGCCTTCGGCTGGGGCGAGCCCTTCCACGACCCGGGCGTGGGCCACTTCGGCCTCGCCAACTCCGTCTTCGCCGTCGGCGACACCTTCGTGGAAGTGGTCACCCCCGTCCGACCGGGGACGACCGCCGGCCGCTATCTCGGGCGTCGGGGCGGCGACAGCGGCTACATGGCCATCTTCCAGGTTCCCGACCTCGCCGCCGCCCGCCGGCGGGTCGCGGCTGCCGGAGTGCGGGTCGTGTGGTCGGCGGACCTCGGTGACGTCGCCGGAACGCACCTGCACCCGAAGGACGTCCCCGGCGCGCTGGTGTCGCTCGACTGGGCCGACCCGCCCGAGTCGTGGCGTTGGGCCGGGCCGGCATGGACGGCGAAGGCTCCACCGCACGACCCCGGAGGGATCAGCGGCGTGACCGTCGAGGTCGACGACCCGGGCTCGGCGGCGGCCCGCTGGGCGACGGTGCTCGGGCTGGAGGCGGTGAGCGACGGTCCGGCGGCGACGGTACGCCTGGTCGTCGCCGACCAGCTCCTCCGCTTCGAGCCGGCGGCGACCGGGCGCGGCGAGGGAATCGTTGAGGTGCGCCTGTCCGGGGTCCCGGTCTCAGCGGGTGTCGAGATCGCCGGCGTCCGCTTCGTCGGCTCCTGACCGCGAGAGACGAACGGAACGCGAGGGAGAGGAGACCCACCGGCCATGACCGAGCTCGACACGGGGACCGAGGACCTGCTGGCCACCGTCGACGACGGCGTCGCCGTCGTGACCATGAACCGACCCGCCCGTCGCAACGCCCTCTCCGAGGACATGCTGGCGGCGATGGGCCGCGTACTGGCCGACGTCGAGGTCGACGACGACGTGGGCTGCGTGGTGCTGACGGGCTCCGGCGGTGCCTTCTGCGCGGGTGGTGACGTCAAGGCAATGGCCGAACGGAGCGCGGCCGCCGGGGTCCGCTCCATCGACGCCGCCATCCACCGGCAGCGCCTCAGCCAGCGGGCGACGAGCGGTCGTCTGTGGCAGATGCCGAAGCCGACCATCGCAGCCATCCCCGGCCCGGCCGCTGGCGCCGGCCTTGCGCTCGCGCTCGCCTGCGACCTCCGCTACGCGGCCGCAGGTGCCGTCCTCACCACCGCCTTTGCCCGCGTCGCCTTCGCCGGCGACTACGGGGGAACGTGGTTCCTCACCCGCCTGGTCGGGACGGCGAAGGCAAAGGAGCTCTACTACTTCTCGGAGCGACTGGACGCGGTCGAGGCCGAGCGCCTCGGGATCGTCAACGCCGTCTTCGCTGCCGACGAGCTCGACGTCGCGGTCCTCCAGCGAGCTCGACGCCTGGCGTCGGGGCCCAGGGTCGCCTACCGCTACATGAAGGAGAACCTCAACCGGGCTGTGAACGGCGAGCTCGATGAGTGCATGGACCTCGAAGCGACCCACCACGTCCACACCGGCTTCACCCGCGATCACGTCGAGGCGGCCCAGGCCTTCGTGGACAAGCGCGAGCCGCGTTTCACCGGAGGTTGAGCGACGCTCCGGTGTCGGACCGCATGCGGGTGAGGAGCGGCACCTCCACGGCGTCGAGGGTGACGGTGGCGACGAGGAGGGCGACGACTGCGAGGGCCGGCACCTTCCAGCGGTCGGGACGCGTCGAGAAGGCCACCCGGTCGACGGCGCCCACGAGCGACGCGACGACGGCCGGTGTGCCCTTGACCACCCGCAGCTCCTTCCCGCTCTGCTCGACGAGTGCTTCGGAGCGCTGGGTGGCGGGGCCGAAGGGCACGAAGCGACGGCGGGCCCACGTGCTCATCAGGCCCCCGGCACCCCCGGCACCCCCGGCAGCGGCAGCGAGGACGGCGAGGTCGATGGGGTCCTGGGTGGCTTCGTCGGAAGCTGCGGCGGCGAGGGTCAGCTCGAGCGCTCCTACGGAGGTGGCGAGGGCGAACGTGGCGGGCAGGGCGACGGGCACCGTGGCAACGACGAGGATGAGCACGAACGGCAACAGCTCGTCGGCCGGCAGGTGAGCGACGAGCCCGTAGGCGATGATCGCCACGACCAGTGCTCCGTCGAGGACGAGCAGCGCCCAGACCACCCGGAAGACGGTCTCCTCGAGGTGGCTCGCCGTCTTGGCCGTCCGGGCGAGCTGGGCAGCGCGGCCGAAGTAGGTCCGCTCTCCGGTTGCCGTCACCTCGCCGGTGGCCTCGTCGCGGCGGACGACCGACCCCGTGTAGCAGGAGCCCCCGAGCGCCACCTCCATGCCGGCGGACTCGCCGGTCAGGACGGACTGGTCGACGGAGCCCGAGCCGTCGACCACGGTGAGGTCGGCGGGGACGATGTCTCGAACCGGACGTGGACGACGTCACCCGGCACGAGCCGCTCGGCGTCGACAACCTGCCAGCGGCCGCCCCGCCGCACCCCGTCGTGGACTGCCCGGCGGCTGCAGAGGAGTGCGAGGGCGTTCGTCGCGCGACCCTCCTGCACGAAGCTGAGGATGCCATTGAAGATGACGAAGGCGGCGACGATGGCGGTGCCGCCGTTCGCGGCGGGTCGTGGGAGCGCTGCCACGAGGCCAGGGTGACAGGTGCCGCGGCCGCTGTCCTTGGCCGAAGGTCGCCCCCGCTGAAGGCGTGCCCCCGCCACGTCGCGCCGCGGCAGGGCGGTCGGGGGCGGCACGAGCATCGCCCGAGCCGTCCGCGGGCGCTCGTCGCACGGGGTGTCGTCGTCCGCTACGGCCCCGTGGTCGCTCTCGGCGGCATCGACCTCGAACTGGCCGAGGGCGAGGTGACCGCCCTCGTGGGCCGCAATGGCTCGGGGAAGGCTTCCCTGCCGTGGGCGTTGCAGGGGTCAGGCGCTCGTGGGGCTGGTCCCCCAGACCCCGGCCGACCTCGTCTGCCTCGAGGCGGTCGGCACCGAGCTCGACCAGGCCGACCGCGACGCCGTCGCGTCGGGGCGAGCGCCTGCGACCTCGGCGCCCGCCGTGCTGCTGGTGGTGGCCGGGCCGACCCTGCTCGCCACCTTCCGGCGGGCGGCCCCGGCGCGCCGACGGGCTGAACGGTTGAACGGCTGCCCCGACGCCCGCGACCGCCTCGACGCTGCTACCGTGCCCCGGACTCGGCGAACGGAGGACTGTGGTACATCTCGTCGTCTCGGAGATAAGCAAGCACGGGTACCTGGCGGTCTTCCTGCTCATGGTGCTCGAGTCGGCCTGCATCCCGATCCCGAGCGAGGCCGTGATGCTCTTCGGCGGAGCCCTCGCCGGGGGCGCGGTGGTCGCCGGCGTCCACCTCCACCTGAACGTGGTGGCGGTCGCCCTCGCCGGCACTGCCGGCAACATCGTCGGGGCGTGGATCTCCTACGCCGTCGGGCGGATCGGTGGGCGGCCGCTCGTCGAGAAGTGGGGCCGCTACGTGTTCCTGCGGACCCGCGACCTCGACCGGGCCGAGCGGTTCTTCGCCCACCGCGGCCAGCTGGCCGTCCTCGTCGGCCGGGTGCTTCCCGTGGTCCGCACCTTCGTCAGCCTCCCTGCCGGCGTCGCCGAGATGCCGGTCGTCCCCTTCACGGCCCTCACCCTGGTGGGCAGCTTGCCGTGGACCTTCGCCTTCGCCCTTGCCGGGGAGGCGCTCGCGGCGAACTGGCAGTCGGTGGCCAACGCCTTCACGCCGATCAGCATCGTGGTCGGCGTCCTGCTCGTCGCCTGGATCGCCTGGTGGCTCCTGCGGCGCTCCCGGATGAGCCGGGGCTCCGAGCTCGCCTGAGGCGGCGCACGAAGGCTCCGAGCTCGCCGACGCGTCTCGCCAGGGGGCTCCGGCGTCCGGTGCCGGACCGGCTGCCGAGCCCTCAGCCGCACCACTGCCGAAGCAGGTCCTCCGCTCCGGCGGCCAGCTCGGCGACCACCGCCGACGCCGGGCGTTCCCGGTCGACGAGCCCCACGGCCTGGCCGGCGTAGACGTAGGCGACCTCGTAGTCGCCCCGATCCCGGGCAGCGCCGAGCTCGGCGGCCGCGTCCTCGTCGGCGGCGAGCAGCTCCTCGCGGCCGTGCCACCGGCGCACGAAGGCGTTGCCCAGGGCCCGACCGCCGTACGCGGGCGGCCACGGGATCCCCTGGGCGACGTCGAAGACCCGGGTGACGACGGTGTCGGTCTCGTCGGCAGCGAGGACCCGCGCCCGGGCAGCAGGAGGCGTGGCGGCCTCGCGGCACGCCAGGAGGGCCGTCCCAATCCACGCCCCGGCGGCGCCGGCGGCGAGCACGGCGGCCAGCCCGCGTGCCGTGGCGATACCGCCAGCGGCCAACACCGGCACGTCCACCGCGTCGAGGACCCCCTGGAGGAGCGGCAGGGTGCCCACGGCGTCGCGCCCGTGCCCGCCGCCCTCGGCGCCCCGGGCGACGAGCACGCTCACCCCGCAGTCTGCCGCGGCCTTCGCTTCGCGGACGTCGGCTACCTGGGTTGCCGCCGGCACCCCGGCGTCGCGCAGGCGCTCGACCCACGGCGAGGCGTCGCCGAAGCTCACCGAGACGAGCGCCGGCCCCGACTCGATGGCGGCGTCGAACTGGTCGGGGTGGTCGGCGAGGGCCCAGGCCATCAGCCCGATGCCGAAGTGATGTCCACCAGAGCGGGCGCGGGAGGCCTCGGTGCGCACCGCGTCGCCGCTCGCCGTGCTGGCGAACCCGAGCATCCCGAGCCCCCCACCGGCGGAGACGGCGACGGCGAGGTCGGCGCCCGAGACGCCGGCCATCGGGGCGCCGACGATCGGGGCCCGGAGCGAGAGCAGGTCGGTCAACGCCGTCCGCAGCATCGTCTCCTCCTCCTTGGCCGGCACGCCGCGTTCGGCGTTCCGGCCACGTCGGGCCGGGCTGGCCCGACGCCGTTCCGGGCCAACCGTGGCGCACCAATCCGGCGCGGCACCGTCGCGCCACCGTAGCGGCGGCAGCCCGCGTCGGGTCGTGGTCGAGAGACCCGGCATGGGAAGGCAGGCGCAGTGGGGGGCGGGCGCCCGGGCACAAGGACGGAACGGTGGGGAAACCGACCGGCCCCGATGGGCTTCGTGCTGGCCTTCGGCGTCGTCAGCAGGCTCGCCTTGCGCCGCGTGGCCGGACCCTGGTTGCACCGCACGGGACACGACCGGGCGATCTCGATCACCGGGCACGTGAGCTCCGTGGCGTCCGTTCCCCTGCGACCGGCGCCGACCTGGGGGAACGCCGTCGATAGGCGCCCTCGCCGGATTGCTGGATAGGTTGGCGAAGGAAGCCACCTGAAAGGGGCAGACGTGCCGCGATCGACCATCATCTACACGCACACCGACGAGGCCCCGGCGCTCGCCACCTACTCCCTCCTGCCCGTCGTGCGCGCCTACGCGGCCAAGGCGGGTGTCGAGGTGGAGACGCGGGACATCTCCCTCGCTGCGCGGATCCTCGCCCAGTTCCCCGAGCACCTGACCGCCGAGCAGCGGGTCGACGACGCGTTGGCCGAGCTGGGTGCCCTCACGGCGGAGCCCGAGGCCAACATCATCAAGCTGCCCAACATCTCGGCCTCGGTGCCCCAGTTGCGCGCCGCCGTCGCGGAGCTGCAGGCCCAGGGGTACGCGCTGCCCGACTACCCCGACGAGCCGGCGACCGACGAGGAGCGCGAGGTGCGTGCCCGCTACAACCGAGCGACCGGCAGCGCCGTCAATCCGGTGCTGCGCCAGGGGAACTCGGACCGGCGCGCTCCCGCCTCGGTGAAGGCCTATGCCCGCTCCCACCCTCACCGCATGGGCCCGTGGAGCGCGAGCTCGAAGACCAACGTCGCCCACATGACCAGCGACGACTTCCGTTCCACGGAACGCTCGGCAGTCGTCGCCGACGCCGGCACGCTCCGCATCGAGCTCGTCGCCGAGGAAGGCACGACCGTGCTGCGCGACGGCATCGCGGTGGAGCCCGGCGAGGTCGTCGACGCGGCCGTCCTGCGGGTCGCCGCCCTGCGCCGCTTCCTCGCCGACCAGCGCGAGCGGGCCAAGCAAGAGGGGGTCCTCTTCTCGGTCCACCTGAAGGCGACCATGATGAAGGTGTCGGACCCGGTCATCTTCGGCCACGTGGTGCGGGCGTTCTTCCCTGACACCTTCGCCCGCTACGGCGACGCGCTCGAGGCCGCCGGCCTCGACCCCGACAACGGGCTCGGGGCCATCCTCGCAGGCCTCGACGGGCTGGCCGACGGCGACGACGTGCGTGCCTCCATCGAGGCCGAGCTCGCCTCGGGGCCGCGTCTCGCCATGGTGAACTCGGACCGGGGCATCACGAACCTCCACGTCCCGAGCGACGTCATCGTGGACGCCTCGATGCCGGCGATGATCCGCAACTCGGGGCACATGTGGGGCCCCGACGGCGAGGAGGCCGACACCCTGGCCGTCATCCCCGACAGCAGCTACGCCGACGTCTACCAGGTGGTCATCGACGACTGCCGGGCGCACGGCGCCTTCGACCCCGCCACCATGGGCTCGGTGCCCAACGTCGGCCTGATGGCGCGCGCCGCCGAGGAGTACGGCAGCCACGACAAGACCTTCGAGGTCCCCGCCGACGGCACGGTGCGGGTGGTGGACGATGCGGGCACCGTCGTCCTCGAGCAACCGGTGACGCGAGGCGACATCTTCCGGATGTGCCAGGCCAACGACGTCGCCATCCGCGACTGGGTGAAGCTCGCCGTCCACCGGGCACGGGTGACCGGTGACCCGGCGATCTTCTGGCTCGACAGCGAGCGGGCCCACGACGCCGTCCTCATCGAGAAGGTCCGCACCGAGCTGGCTGCTCTCGACACCGATGGGCTCGACCTCGACATCCTCTCGCCGGTCGAGGCGACCGCCCGCTCGCTCGAGCGCATCCGCCGCGGCGAGAACACCATCTCGGTCACCGGCAACGTGTTGCGCGACTACCTGACCGACCTGTTCCCGATCCTCGAGCTCGGCACCAGCGCCAAGATGCTCTCGGTCGTGCCGCTGCTCGCCGGAGGCGGCCTCTTCGAGACCGGTGCCGGCGGCTCGGCGCCCAAGCACGTCCAGCAGCTGCTCGAGGAGGACTACCTGCGCTGGGACAGCCTCGGGGAGTTCCTGGCCCTGGCGGCGAGCTTCGAGCACCTCGCCCAGCACACCGGCAACGCCCGGGCCCAGCTGCTGGCCGACACGCTCGACCGGGCCACGGCTACGTTCCTCGAGGACGACCGGTCTCCGACCCGCAAGCTCGGCGGGATCGACAACCGGGGAAGCCACTTCTACCTCGCCCTCTACTGGGCCCAGGAGCTGGCCAGACAGTCCGACGACCCCGAGCTCGCCGCGGCGTTCGCCGACCTGGCGGGCACCCTCGCCGAGCACGAGGAGACGGTCGTCGCCGAGCTCCTCGCCGTCCAGGGCTCGCCGGTCGACCTCGGCGGCTACTACCACCCGGACCCGGCACGGTGCGAGGCGGTCATGCGACCGTCCGGGACGTTCAACGACGCCGTCGGCGCGCTCTGACCCGACGTCGCGCTCGGGGTGCCGGTCCTCAGCGACGACGGGGTGCGGCGGCGGTGTCGTAGCGGCCGCGGAAGCGGTCCGCGCTGCGGTGCAACTCGCCCGCCAGGGCTCCGGCGAGCTCGCCGATGAGCGCCCGGCTCACCCGGATGCCAGCCGACGGCGTCCACGACAGCTCGCCGGCCCCCGAGGTCGTGCCGGCGTTGGCCGATGCCACGGCGGTGTGCATGCGCCGGAGCACCTCCTCGCGTTCGGCCCTCGGCAGGTCGCGCGACCGGTCCAGCGCGTCGAGCACCTCGCGGGCGCGCGCCAGATGGTCCCGCACCGAGCCGTAGGTTGCCGCGTCGATGAGGCCGGCGTCGTACTTGAGCCGTTCGAGCCGCTCGGAGACGTCGTAGGTGGTGGCCACCAGGGTGGCCCGGTCCATCCCGTCAGTGTCGAAGGAGAGCACGTCTCGCCAGTCGAGCTCCTCGAGGGCCCTGCGGTGCTCTGCGACGGTCTCGAAGCGCTTGCGGTACCCGAGGGCAGGGTCCTCGTAGGCCCGGCTGCCCGGGTCGAGGAACGGCCCCAGCGGGGCGACGTAGAACTGCAGGCGAGCTTCGGCGCCGAAGCGCTCGACGAGGTGCCGGCAGTACTCGACCGTGGCGAGCGCCTGGTCCGGGCGCTGGTGGGGGATGCCGACCATGAAGAACAGGTCGAGCTTGCCGCAACCGTGCTCGAGCGCGGCGGCGAGGGTCGCCTCGACCTCGGCGTTCGAGCAGGAGAACTTGCCGTTCACGCGACGCAGGTCCTCGTCGGGCGACTCGATGGTGATCTCGAGGCTCCACGCCCGGGTCGAGCGGCGGACCAGCTCGAAGAAGTCGGGGCCCGCCGGGTAGAAGAGCTCGATCACCAGCTCGTTGCGTACTCCCGAGGCGGCGAAGAGCTCGAAGAAGCGCTCGGCCCTCGGGACGCCGCCGATGCGCGGGTCGTGGACCATGAAGATCGGCGCGGCGGAGAACGAGGCGATGGTGCGCGCGTCGGCGACGAGCTTGTCGGGTGACCGGTAGGCGGGCCGGGCGCGGTTGCACACGATGCGGTAGGCCGAGCGCGACCCGCCGCAGATGGCGCAGTCGTAGGTGCAGCCCCGGGCGTTGAGCACCATGGTGGTCGGATCGCGCAGCCATCGCAGGTAGGGGACGAGGTCGGCGAGGTCCCAGTACTTGAACACCGACCGCAGGGCGTACCCGTAGTCGGGCACGTCGACGTCGTCGAGGTCGTCGGGCACGAAGGTGAGCGGGTTGACGACGACCGTGCCGTCCGGTCGGGCGAAGGTGAGGTTCTCGACCTCCTCGAGCGGGCGCCCCTCGCGGAGGGCCTGGAGCAGCTGGCGGGCAGGTTCCTCGGTCGAGTCGCCCCGGAGCACGAAGTCGACGGCGGGGTCGCGTGCGAGCTCCTCGTGGAAGTAGCTGGCCGACAGGCCGCCGAGGAGCACCTTGGCATCGGGGTGCACCGACTTCACGAGCTCGGCGACCGTCAGGGCGCCGTGGGCGTGGGGGAGCCAGTGCAGGTCGATACCGAAGACCGGGGCGTGGATCCTCCGGAGGTGAGCCGCCACGTCGTAGGTGCTCGAGCGCAGCATTCGGTAGGCGAGGTTGACGATGCGGACGTTGTAGGCATTGCGCGACAAGTACCCGGCGAGGCTGGTCAGGCCGATCGGGTACATCTCGAACTCGTCGCTCGAGGGGACGACGTCGGCGATGGGGCCGAGCAGCGCCTCTCGTCGGCGGAAGTCGAACACCGATGGCGCGTGCAGGAGCGCCAGGTCGAGCCCGAACACCGAGCGGAGGCCGGTCGAGCGCTTCGGCCACGGAGGAGGATCGCCCCGACCACCTGCCGGTCCCGGTGCCGGGCGGCCCGAACCGGTTGCCCGCTGCCGGGGCGGCGCAACGGGCATCCAGGTGGTGGCCGGGCACGAGGCAGTGCCGGCGAGCCACGTCCGGTCCCGTCGGCGCGGCGACGTCCACGAGGCCGACGCAGCGTCTCCCGCCTGCCTCGTTCGCCCGGTCACGGCTACCAGGATGGGCGACGGAGCCGCCTCGGGGCAACGTCGTGGTGCCGGCCGGGTCCGGTGGCCAGCTCGGCAGTGCTCTCGAGCCTCCCGACTTCGCCCTCGGCGAAGTGGTAGACGCGCGCCACGTCGACCTCGAGGCGCCGGAGCCCCGGTAGTCGGAGGAGGCCCACCGCGGCAACGCAGCCGAGCGCTGGGCCCACCCAGTAGACCCACCAACCGTGCCAGGCGCCTGACACCACGGCCGGGCCGATGCTCCGAGCGGGGTTGGTGCTCGTGCCCGACACCGGCGCCTCGAAGAACACCATGACGGCGTAGAGAGCGGGAAAGAGAGCGGGCGTGAACCGACGCAACCGCTCCGTCCCGACGAACGTGAGGAGGAGCGCGACGAGGGCGAACGTGGTGGCGACCTCGCCGGCGAGCGCCCACCACGCGCCGTAGGAGGCACCGGGCAGGGTGGCGCCGAAGTGGACCGAGCGACCCCAGGGGCCCCAGGCGAGCAGCAGGGACGACCCGAGGACCGCCCCGACCACCTGGGCGGCGACGTAGGCGAGGGCGAGACCAGGCCCGATCGTCCGCCGGAGCCGGAAGGCGAGCGTGACGGCGGGGTTGAGGTGGGCGCCGCTCAGCTTCCCCACCGGCGAGACGGCGACGAGCGCGCCGACGGTGCCGAAGAGGAACCCGGTGAGGGCGCGCCGGGGTCCCGAGCCGAGCACGCCGTGCAGGGGGCCGTGCGTCGCGAAGTCGACGATGACCACTGACAGGCCGATCCCGACGAGCAGCGCGGTCCCCACGAGCTCGCCGAGGACGGCCCGCCACGGCACCGTCTGCCCGGCGGTGACGGCGCGGCGCGAGTGACGCGGGACCATTGGGCCGATGCTACGGCAGGGCGTGCTGTGCACCCCGGGTGGTCTCCGGTCCTCCTGGCACCGGTGTCTGACCACCGGTTGCCAACCCCGGGGAGCGTCGGTCAGCGGGGCGGGCCCGCCCCGAGCGTCGGGTCGCCCGAGCGGAGCTCGTCACGGTCCGCGCCGTCGAGCCGGCGGACGACGTCGGCGTAGAAGGCGAGCTGGCGCGCGGCGGGCCAGGTTCGCCTGCACGAGCGCCGAGCGGGCGAGCTCGGCGGTCCGCCCCTGCGTCGTCCAGATGCCGGTGACCTCGGGCTCGCCCGTCGAGTGGTAGCCGCGTCCGGGCGTCTCCACCCACTCGGTGGCCCCGAGGTGCTCGACGGTGACCGCGGCCACCGTCCGGTCGCACAGGTCGGGATGGGCGGCGATCCAGCACCCGGCGTCCTCGAGGGACTCGGCTCCCGACATGTGCCCGGGCCATGACGCCAGCACGAGCGTCCGGTGGAGCCGCTCGCCGGGAGGCAGCGAGGCGAAGTGGCGGGCAAGGGCGACGAGGGCGATCGACCCGTTCTCCTCGAACCCGTTCTGCCCGTCCGAATGGCTGTTCACGACCACTACCTCGTCGCTCGCTCCGGGCAGGACGGCGGTCACGGAGCCCGACCGCGGCAGGTGCTGCTCCCGGACCGGTCAGCGTGCGGTGCGCCGTCGGGCGAGCGTGACGGTGTCGCGCAAGGTCGCCTGCTCGCCGTCGGGCCCGGTCGTCTCGCGGCTCCGGACCTCGCTGACCACGATGTCCCAGTCGCCGTCGTCGAGCCCGAGCTCAGCGCGCTCGTCGTCAGGGCTGGGGAAATCGTGGGGCCCGTGGTGATGACCACCTCCCACGCCCTCGACGCCGTGGTGGTTCCTCCTCGACCACGGCGGCGGGTCGGCATGGGCGACCACGAGCAAGTGGCCCCCAGGAGCGACCGCCGCCGCGGCTCGTCGCAGGACGGCGGCGCGGGGGAAGTCGACGGGGGAGTGGAGGAAGCACGACGTGACGAGGTCGTAGCGGTCGGTGGGATCCCAGGTGGCGAGGTCGCAGACGAGCCAGGTGACCCGGTCGTCAGCGATCCCCCGCTCGGCGGCGAGGGCTCGGCAACGGGCGGCGGCCGTGGCGGAGATGTCGACCCCGGTCACCTGCCATCCCTGCTCGGCGAGCCACACCGCATCGCCGCCCTCGCCGCAGCCGAGGTCCAGTGCTCGACCCGGTTGGAGCCGACTGGCCGCGTCGACGAGCGCGGCGTTCGGCTCCCCCGACCAGATCCGGCGGCGCTCGGCGTAGCGGTCCTCCCAGAACGCGGCGGCGTCGACGGGGGCGTCCTCGTGCGTGGGCTCGACCATTGCCCGAGCATGGCGCCCCGGGTGCCCGTATGGCAAGCTCGTTTGCAGTATTCGCAAAGCCGTGCGAGCGGCAGCGGCGTGCCAACGGAAAGAGGCCACGTGGACCCAGTGCTCGAACAGGTCGGCGCCCGCCTCAGGGCGGCCCGGCACCGGGCGGGTCTGACCCTCGGCGAACTGGCTGCCCGTACCGGGGTGTCGGCGAGCACCGTGTCGCGGCTCGAGAGCGGCAAGCGCCAGGCCAGCCTCGAGCTGCTCCTCCCGCTCACCCGGCAGCTGGGCGTCACCCTCGACGACCTGGTCGCCGCCGACGCTCCCGACCCGCGCATCCGGCAGACGACCGTCCGCCGCCACGGTCTCCTCATTGTCCCGCTCACCGCGCAGCACGCGCCGGTGCGGACCTACAAGATCACCTACCCGGCAACGACGACGGCGACGTTGCCGGCAGAGCGGGTGCACGATGGCTACGAGTGGCTCTACGTCCTCCACGGTCGCCTTCGCCTTCGCGTCGGCGGGCGAGAGCTCGTCCTCTCGCGTGGCGAGGCCGCCGAGTTCGACACACGGACGCCGCACACGATGGCCGCTGCCGGTGGCCGGCCGGCCGAGGTGCTCAGCATCTTCAACGAGGACGGTGCCCGCATCCACACCCTGGCGGTCGGCGACGGCCCGGCCGCCGGCGGCTCCCGGTAGCGATGCGGCTCCCGGCAGCGATGCGGCTCCCGGTAGCGATACGGCTCCCGACGGCAGTCCGGTCAGACGGGGTCGAGGGGAAGGCCGAGGACCGTGTCGGCCGGCGTGTTCCGCTGCAGCTCGTCGGTACCACCTCCGATGGGCATGCTCCGGCAGCTGAGCACGTGGTAGGCGAAGTAGTCGCGCTCGACGGCGTCCTGCCATGACGAGCGGGTCCTCGGTCGCCCCCCGGTCACGAGCGGGTGTGCCCCGGCACGAGCCGCGACGCTCCTTGACGCTCGCGCGAGGGCGGTGCCAAGCTCCCCGCTGCTCGGACCGCCAACGTGGGGGTGGCCGGGAGCACGCACCCCAGGGCCCGGAGAGGGCTCCGCACCCGGCACGACGCGCCGACGTGCCGACGCGCCGACGCGCCGACGCGCCGACGCGCCGACGTGCCGACGTGTCGTCGGGGCCGCCGAGGTGACCACATGTCCACTGCCCATGCCGACGAGCTGCTCGAGCGGTCGGCGCGCCTCGCCGACGGCGAGCTGGCGACCTGGGACCCGAGGTCCACGAACCCCACCGACTTCGGGCTCGCCGACTTCGGGGACGGGATCGCGCTGGTGGCGTCCTTCTCGCACGTGGTGTCGTTCGCCGGCGAGGACGGGCTCACCGTGGTCGGCACCTCCGCGCCGGCGCATGCCGAGGGCGTCCTCGCCGCGCTGCGCCGGTGGCCCGACGACCGCGTCGACACGATCGTCCACACCCACACCCACGGCCACCTCGACCTCGGCGGGCGGTCCGCCGCTCTCCGCCACGACCGGGGCGAGACCGACGATCACACGTGGTTGTGGCTGCCCGAGGAGCGCATCGTCTGCGGCGGTGACTTCCTCTCCCGGGTCGTCCCCGACGCCGGGAACCCCCAGAAGGTCCAGCTGTACCGGGTCGGGTGGGCGGAGGCCCTACGTGCCATGGCCGCGTTCGAGCCCGAGCTGTTCCTGTCGGCCCACGGTCTCTCCATCGCCGGTGCCGATCGCGTGGTGCGCGTCTTCGCCGACGTGGCGAGCGCCCTCGAGTCGCCGGTGGGCCAGACGCTGGCGCTGATGAACGCCGGTGCTCCACTGGACGAGGTCGGCCGAAGCGTCCGCGTCGACCCGGTGCTCGTGACGGCGAGCGGCGAGCTCGTCGCGGTGGACGTCCTGGCCGTTCGATCGACCTCAGCTGGGGCCGGGTCCGAGCCGTGAGCCGGCTCGCCACTGTGCGGCGCGGCGACGGGCCGCCCGTCGTCTTCGTGGCCTCGCTGGGGCGTCCTGGGTCCGATCTCGACGTGCTGGCGGAGGCGGCCGCCGGCGCCGGGTGGTCGGCCACCACCGTGGACCTCCACGGCATCGGGTCGAGCCCGGAGCTGCCGGAAGGGTCCGACCTCCACGACATCGCCGCCGACGTCGGTGACGTGCTCGCCGGCGGTCCCCCGGCCGTGGTGGTCGGGCACGCCTTCGGCAACCGAGTGGCCCGGTGCCTCGCCGCCGACCGCCCGGACCTGGTCTCGGGGCTCGTGCTGCTCGGGTGCGGTGGCCGCGTGCCGGGGGACGCCGAGGCCCGCTCGGCCCTCGGCCGATGCTTCGACACAGCCCTCGGCCCGGCGGAGCACCGGCGTGCCGTGGCGACGGCGTTCTTCGCCCCCGGTTCGGACGCTTCGGTGTGGACGGACGGCTGGTGGTCCGGGGCTGCCGAGCGCCAGGTGGCGGCCCTGGCGGTGACCTCGATCGACGACTGGTGGTTCCCACCCGACCCGGTCCGGGTGCTCGCCGTCGTCGGTGCCGACGACCGCATCTCCCCGCCGGCCAACGCCGCCGGCCTTGTCGCGTTGCTCGGTGGTCGCGGCGAGCTGCTGGTGGTTGCCGGCGCCGGCCACGCGCTCGTGCCCGAGCGGCCGGCGGCCGTGGCGGACGCGCTGGTGGGCTTCCTCGGGACGTTCCCGCTCCCACCGCCTTCTCCGTCGCGATCCGGGCGCGCCTGAGCGCGCGCCCGGGCGTCGCCGGCGGCGCGAACGGGCCGCGAACGGGCCGCGAACGGGCACCGCGCGCCG
>JAJZJT010000352.1 GCA_021809995.1 Actinomycetes bacterium | reverse complement strand
CCTTCCGACCACGACCATCGGCTCGTTCCCCCAGACCGCGGCGCTGCGGGCGCTGCGGACGTCGCGGCAGACCGGGAAGACGAGCGAGGAGGAGTACCGCCGGGCGCTCGGGGCCGAGATCGACCGGGTCGTCGCCCTCCAAGAGGAGCTCGGTCTCGACGTGCTCGTCCACGGCGAGCCCGAGCGCGACGACATGGTCCGCTACTTCGCCGCCTCGCTCCACGGCTTCGTGCTGCCCGAAGCCGGCTGGGTCCAGTCCTACGGCTCTCGCTGTGTGCGCCCGCCTATCCTCTTCGGCGACGTCGGCCGCCCCGAGCCGCTCAGCGTCACCTGGACCGCCTACGCGGCCGCCCGTACGACCCGGCCTATGAAGGCCATGCTCACCGGGCCGGTCACCATGCTCTCGTGGTCCTTCGTCCGAGACGATCTTCCCCGAGTAGACGTGGCCGCCCAGCTCGGCCTGGCCCTCGCCGAGGAGGTGGCCGATCTCCAATGCACGGGCATCGCCGTCGTCCAGATCGACGAGCCCGCCCTGCGGGAGGGCCTGCCGCTGCGCCGCGGCGAGCGTGCCGAGTACCTGGCGTGGGCGGCGCGGGCCTTTCGCCTGGCCAGCTCGGCGGCCGTCTCGGCCACCCAGGTGCACACCCACATGTGCTACGCCGAGCTGGCCGACGTCGTGGACGTGCTCGCCGAGCTCGACGTCGACGTCGCCTCCTTCGAGGCGGCGCGCTCGGCCATGGCGCTCCTCCCCGCGCTCGGCGACGCCGCCTACCAGGGCGGTGTCGGCCCCGGCGTCTACGACGTGCACTCGCCGCAGGTGCCCGGCGAAGACGACATCGCCTCGCTCCTCCGCCGGGCCGTCGGGGCCATCGGGTCCGAGCGGTTGTGGGTGAACCCCGACTGCGGGCTCAAGACCCGCGGCTATGACACGGTCACCGAGTCGCTCGCCAACATGGTGGCAGCTGCCCGCCAGGTCCGCTTCGAGCTGGCCGCCGAGGCGCGGCAGCGAGGGCCGGCGGAGGGCGCCGCCGGGGGAGCGCTCGGCGACGCGGGCCGCCCGTGACCGGCCTCGCCGTGTGCTCGGTCCGGGTCACCGGGGCAGATGCACACGCGAGACGGCCGAACCATGGCTGATCCCCGAGGGTTCTTGAAGTACGACCGGGAGCTCCCGCGGCACCGGCCCGTCCCGATCAGGGTCCGTGACTGGCGCGAGGTCTACGAGCCGTTCCCTGTCGACGCCGCTCGGCGCCAGGCGGCGCGCTGCATGGACTGCGGGATACCCTTTTGCCACGAGGGGTGTCCACTGGGGAACCTCATCCCCGAGTGGAACGACCTCGTGTACCGGGGCAACTGGGCCGAGGCGAGCGAGCGGCTGCACGCCACCAACAACTTCCCCGACTTCACCGGGCGGCTGTGCCCGGCGCCCTGCGAGGCGTCGTGCGTGCTCGGGATCAACGCCGAGCCGGTCACCATCAAGCAGATCGAGTACGAGATCGTCGAGCGGGCCTGGGCCGAAGGCTGGCTCGGAGCGATCCGCCCGGCGCAGCGCACGGGCCGTCGGGTCGCCGTGGTGGGCTCGGGGCCGGCCGGGCTGGCCGCCGCCCAGCAGCTCGCCCGGGCCGGCCACTCGGTCGTGGTCCTCGAGCGGGCGCCACGGCCCGGCGGCTTGCTGCGCTACGGCATCCCCGAGTTCAAGCTGGAGAAGCGCGTGGTCGATCGCCGCCTCGGCCAGCTCACGGCCGAAGGGGTAGAGCTGCGATGCGGCGTCACCGTCGGGAACGGCGGCGCCGACGCTCCACCCCCGGTGCCAGGCCGCCACGAGACGGTCGACGTGGCCACGCTGCGCTCGAGCTTCGACGCCGTGCTGCTCGCCACCGGCGCCACGGTGGCCCGGGACCTTCAGGTCCCCGGCAGGGCGCTCCACGGCGTCCACCAGGCGATGGAGTACCTGACGGGGGCCAACCAGGCCACCGAGGGCACGCTGGGCCGCCCGCCCATCGACGCGGCGGGCAAGGCCGTGGTGATCATCGGTGGCGGCGACACGGGAGCCGACTGCCTCGGGACGGCGCACCGCCAGGGAGCCGGCACGGTCCACCAGCTCGAGATCCTCCCGGAGCCGCCGACCGCCCGCAGCGAGGAGGACCCCTGGCCGACGTGGCCGAGGATCCTGCGCACCTACCCTGCCCACGAGGAGGGCGGCGAGCGGCTGTTCTCGGTCTCGACCGCCGAGCTCGTCGGCGACGCCGTCGGGCACGTGCGGGTGCTGCGAGCCGACCAGGTGCGCGCCGGGACCTCGGCTGCCGGACGCGGCACGTTCGAGCCGGTTGCCGGGTCGGCCGTCGAGCTGCGCTGCGATCTGGTGCTCCTGGCGCTCGGGTTCAGCGGTCCGGAACGCCGAGGCCTCGTCGCCGACCTCGGCCTGGCGCTGACCGACCGGGGCACCGTCGCCGTCGACGCCGGGTGGGAGACGGACGTCGAAGGGGTCTTCGCCTGCGGAGACGCGGTGAAGGGTCAGAGCCTGGTGGTGTGGGCGATCGCCGA